>NZ_LVYZ01000120.1:0-977 GCF_001909095.1 Paenibacillus sp. P46E | reverse complement strand
CTGATGCCCGGAGGCTGCGCCGCAGCGGACCGGATTTCACCCAACATGGCTTCGGGATTACCTTCCGAGCCGGAAGATCCGATGTTCATTCGCTCCAGGTTCCCCGTTGTCGCAGTCCCGCCGGTGCGCTCGCTTCTGTACCCCTCCGGTGCGGAGTGTTTCAGTGGCGCTGGCTTTTTCCGGGCTTGAAAGACTTTGCCTTTCAGCCCTGTCGGGGCTGGAATGGCCGGCAACCCCTGCCGGGTCTTCTGCTTCTGCTTCGCGAAAGCCCCAGCAGAAACATCCACCGCCTGGGCGTAAGCGTCCCCCATCTCTGTTGGCTGAACCCGGGTCAGCTGATCGAGGATCTGTCCGGGATCCTCGCCGTGGATGTTCACCTTCTTGGCCTTGGCAGGCTCTTCCTTTCCGTCTCCGGCCAACGCGCCCAACGCATCTCCGAGCGAAGGTTCCTTCGCGGCTCCCTTAGGTGCAGGTTCCACTGGTGCTTCCTTCGCTTCTTTTCCTGACTTCAATTCCTTATCTGCTTCGGCCTCTTTGCCTACCTTGGTGTCCTTAGTGTCCTTAGCTTCCACCGGCTGTTCTTTCCCAGTCCCGTTAGCCTTCGAACCCGTTGCTTCACCTTCGGCTGGCTGCGGAGCGGCTGCCTTCTCTTTTCCGTCCAGCGGCCCTCCATCTGCTGTCCCCTTGTTCTCTTCAGTGGAGGAAGGAGAACTCTTCGCCCGGGGTTTGCCCCACTTTTGGAATGCAAAGTTGCCTTTTGCCTTATTGCCGGACTGTTCATTCTGCTGAGCCTTCGGTTCAGCCTGAGCGCTGACTTGTTGTACCTCGCTTTGTACCAGTTCCAGTTTCTGCTCCTGAGGCTGCTTCTGCTCACTTACTGACGGCTCCATGGTGGCAGAGGGTGTCTCTTGAACCGGTGCCGATAGAGCAGGTTCCGGATCAACCTGGGTATTCCCCCCAACCCCCTCCCCTTGCTC
>NZ_LVYZ01000119.1:0-995 GCF_001909095.1 Paenibacillus sp. P46E | reverse complement strand
TATAAAAAGCCATGAAATGGCTGCTGGGACAGCCCTTTATTTTGGAGTAGGGTCAACGTGAGCCCTCGGGTGGACGCTCCGCGAACGGACCGTTGTTCCAATCGCTGTTGTCCCCAGATTTTATTTATTCTCCTTCGCGGTGAAAATCCGGGGACAAAGGCGACCGCTATCGCTTTTCCACAATCGTTCCGTCCTCTCCGCTGTTTAAGCGGGAAATGGGGTCTACAATCTTTAAAAAAAGCAAAAAAAAGAAACCATCCTTTGGTAAAATGGAGTTACCACACAACCATTTCACAGGAGAGGTTTCTTTTGTACATTCAATATACCATGGACCAACTTTGCTTGCCAATGGATCTGGAAGAAGATATTCCAGAACATCACCTCGTTCGTATCGTCAATGCCGCCGTTAACCGGCTGGACGACGGCATTTTTGACGCGGCCTACCCAGGTGGTGGCCGTGACAGCTACCATCCTAAAATGCTGACCAAAGTCATTATTTACGCCTACACGCAGCGCATCTATTCCTCTCGCCAAATCGCCAAATCCATTTGGGAGAACATCCCCTTCATGTGGCTGGCCGGGGCAGCGACCCGACTTCCGCACGCTAAATCGCTTCCGTTCCCAGCGAATGAAGAATGTCCTTGAGACGGTATTTACCGCCGTGCTTCAGTTTCTGGCTGACGAAAAATACGTTTCCCTGGAGCATTACTTTGTGGACGGAACCAAAATCGAGGCCAATGCCAATCGCTACACGTTTGTTTGGGGGAAAGCCGTCAGTAAACACAAAGTCAAACTGCAGGATAAGGTGCATGCCCTGTTCGCTGCCATTGAAACGGCAGAAGAACAGGAAGAACAAGAGAATTCAGGCAAAGACCTGGCTGAACTCGGCACAGATTCCGAAGTGAGCAGCGTGAAACTTGAACAGGTGGTGCAAAAGCTCGAAGCTCAGCTGGCCCAAAAACCGAAAGACAAGCCCTTAAAAAAGGCTGTTCGGA
>NZ_LVYZ01000118.1:0-1532 GCF_001909095.1 Paenibacillus sp. P46E | reverse complement strand
AATGGATACAACTATGGATTGGCGCTGAAGAAAGATGGAAGCGTAGGAGTATGGGGAGGAACTAGCACAGATTTTAGGACCGTTAGTGGCCTAAGCGGTGCACAGGCAATCTCCGGGGGGATCAGAAATCATGTTATTTTGACAGATGGAAGTGTATGGTCCTGGATAAATGGCTCCCCAATTAAAGAGACTGGAATCAGCGAAGTTAATGCAATAGTGACAGGCAGATATCACATAGTAGTTACTAAAACTGATGGAAGCGCCTGGGCCTGGGGGAGTGATAACAGTGAAGGCCAGTTAGGAGATGGAACTACGGTGGCGCATAGCACACCGGCACTGGTGAAAGAAAATACTGCGCCGAAGGTGAACTTGACCTATCCATTAGGGAGTAAAGCATCACCAGCAACAACCAATGTCAGCAATCCTTCAATCCGGTGGACACAAGATGATGCGGCATTAACCAGATTTGGGGCGTACCAAGTGCAAGTATTGAATGAAAGCGGAACGGTAGTGATTGATTCGGGTGAGGTTACACAACCGACAACAGCGACGGTGAACGCCTGGACGATAAATAAACCGTTGTTATATAGTCAAGCGTACCAAGTGCGAGTGAGGGTATCTGCGAGTTGGTATCATACCTTGCAAATAAAGGCAGATAACAAAGTATGGGCTTGGGGACAAAACAGTAATGGTCAATTGGGAGATGGAACGACGACCTCCAAAACCACGGCTGTTGTAATTCCAGGGTTAGAAAACATGGTGTCAGTAGCAGCGGGAAACATGCATAGTCTGGCGCTTAAAAGTGATGGAACCGTGTGGTCGTGGGGCTATAATAATGCCGGTCAATTAGGAAACGGAAGCAATATTAGTCAACTATCACCCGTGCAAGTAAAGAATTTAACAGGGGTTATTGCCATTGTAGCTAATGGAAGCAGTAGCTATGCACTGAAAAATGACGGAACAGTATGGGCATGGGGGGAAAACTCCTCTGGTCAGTTGGGGGACAATACAAATACAAATCGAAATGTGCCAGTGCAGGTTCTGGGTATAAGTGGCGCAAGTATGTTGGCGGCAGGAAGTTCCTATGTCTATGCGTTAACAAGTGATGGAACCGTGTGGGGTTGGGGAAGCAGTAGTAACAAACAAATTCCAGGCTCTACAGGAACACAAACAGCAAAAGCAGTCTTAATGCCTGGATTGACAGATATTGCAAGTATAGCAGCGGTAGAAGCGAATGGATACAACTATGGATTGGCGCTGAAGAAAGATGGAAGCGTAGGAGTATGGGGAGGAACTAGCACAGATTTTAGGACCGTTAGTGGCCTAAGCGGTGCACAGGCAATCTCCGGGGGGATCAGAAATCATGTTATTTTGACAGATGGAAGTGTATGGTCCTGGATAAATGGCTCCCCAATTAAAGAGACTGGAATCAGCGAAGTTAATGCAATAGTGACAGGCAGATATCACATAGTAGTTACTAAAACTGATGGAAGCGCCTGGGCCTGGGGGAGTGATAACAGTGAAGGCCAGTT
>NZ_LVYZ01000117.1:0-1008 GCF_001909095.1 Paenibacillus sp. P46E | reverse complement strand
GGTTCCGTCATTCGGCGTACGGCCAGGCCGTAACCTTCCTCACTTCGCAAGATCTCCCGAGCCTGCTTTTGGTAACGCAGTCGTTCCAAACTAACAACCACTTCCCGATCTCCGGCTGCCTTCGTGCAGCGTTCCTTCAGCGGACAGCCCTCGCAGCTCTGACTTCGGTAATGACGTTTGTAAATTTCATATCCACTCTGTGAGACTTCCTTGCTTTCTCTGCGGAAATGCAGCATTTTCCCGGCGAGGCACGTCCAGTTATCCTCAGCTGCATTGTATGTCCAGTTCTCGATTTTACCAACATTCACTTTCCAGGCCTTGCTCTTTTCCTTGTGATAGCTGCCGTACTTCACCACCGCCTGAATCTCTTTCTTTTCCAGATAGGCGTAGTTTTCTTCGCTGCCGTAGCCTGCATCCGCAATGACTGTCTTTGGCAGTTTTCCGAGGATCTGCTGCGCTTTTTCCATATGCGGCTCTAAACAGCGGGTGTCGGTCGGTCTTTGGTGTACACTGTAGGCTAAAATAAACTGGTTTTCGGTCCCGATTTGCACATTGTATCCCGGTTTCAGCTGGCCATTCCGCATGTGGTCTTCTTTCATCCGCATAAACGTTGCATCTGGATCCGTCTTGCTGAAACTGTTCCGGTCCCCAAGCAGCTTTTGGTATTGTTCGTACTTCAGCAGTCGGGGAAGCAAATCATTACGCAGCGTCCGAACAGCCTTTTTTAAGGGCTTGTCTTTCGGTTTTTGGGCCAGCTGAGCTTCGAGCTTTTGCACCACCTGTTCAAGTTTCACGCTGCTCACTTCGGAATCTGTGCCGAGTTCAGCCAGGTCTTTGCCTGAATTCTCTTGTTCTTCCTGTTCTTCTGCCGTTTCAATGGCAGCGAACAGGGCATGCACCTTATCCTGCAGTTTGACTTTGTGTTTACTGACGGCTTTCCCCCAAACAAACGTGTAGCGATTGGCATTGGCCTCGATTTTGGTTCCGTCCACAAAGTAATGCTCCAGG
>NZ_LVYZ01000116.1:0-1199 GCF_001909095.1 Paenibacillus sp. P46E | reverse complement strand
AGATACACTACACATACCTGTGTAAACGTCAGTACAATTGAATATATTATCGTTAATTTATTAAGAGTGGATCCTTTTTGGTCAGCTATTAACAAGGTTCTCCTATATGCCAAGAAATAAGACAGCATTGCATCAATTAATAAAATCAAAAATATTATTCTAATATAGGAAGCAGTATAACTAGTCTCGACTATTTTATTCGTGAATGGTAATACTATCAATCCTATAACTAATACTGCAAGCGCAACATATTTATAAAACTTCGCATAAAGATTAATGATAGCTTTTACTTGATCTTGATTATTTTCACTTAATGGTTTATATAAGCTGTAGGAAATTGCAATACCAATCCCCATTTCCACTAGGCCTAACATGGATATTATATTTGTTAAAACACCATGTATCCCTAGAACCTCAACACCCATATAATCCAAAAAAACTTTTCTGGAAAAAATATTCAGTCCAATTGCAACAAATTGCAACAAAATTCCAGTGTATATATTTTTCAGTGAATTATTAACTCTCATCTTTATCCCCTTGTATTTTGTTTGATTAATGGCAAACTTTCAGGGGATGCTATAATACCCAAATATTGTTCATAACAATTTGGCAAATGCCCCATATCAAGAGCTTGAAAACCTTCTATACATAGATCAAAAGCTAAAACTGTAGCAGTTGGACCTGCAGCAATTAGAAATAGACTATCCTTATTTTCTATGAGGCATTTCTTGAGAATATCCTCATAGTCTTCAAATGCATTAGTAGGTGAAACGAGAATTGACTTTTTACTAATAACGTTATTAAACAATGGACTCTCAGTATCAAATCTCCCCCCCCTTCCGTAAACAAACACAACTTCCCTCGAATGCCATATTTTCCTAATAGCATCAATGTCGTTTTCGTAAAAAACAGCATCTCTCGAAACAAAGGAATTTCCATACATAGTTTTCACTAAAAGAGGGCCAATTTTGTCGTATTTTTTCAACCAATACCACTCCCAAAAAGAGAGTTTCCCAAAAAAGTTTTTTATATTATTATATTTTGAATTGAATGGTGGAATGCAAACAACAATATTTTCCTTACCGTTATAACTTAAGATTTCTTTTAAGCGAGTGGTTAGTTTATCACTAGGCTTTTGATATGGGGCATTTGCCAAATTGTTATGAACAATATTTGGGTATTATAGCATCCCCTGAAAG
>NZ_LVYZ01000115.1:0-1209 GCF_001909095.1 Paenibacillus sp. P46E | reverse complement strand
AGGTTGAAATCAGTATATCAATACTTATCAAAAATTGCGGGATTTGTTGAATTTCCTATTCTAGTAGAGGAAAAGAATATGAAGAAACTAATAATCCACCCGAATGTTTGCAAAGGAAGGAATTTTGAACAAATTAAGTTGAAGTATAGTGATTATGAGGTTGAATATATTGATTTATCGTACAACAAAAGTGTTTTTCTTCCCCAAGATATAAGACATGTAAAAGAATTTTTTTCAGAAGAGGCATTTTCATTAGAAGAAGATATTGGCATCGATGGAATAGAGGGAGTTATTTCTTTCATAGTACCCAAAGAAGAGAAGGGGAATTTTATTTATGAGGATTACCATGGGACATGGATCGAAGAAGAGCCTAACACTGAAAGAAGGTTAAGTCTTAGAGTTGATGGTAATAAAAATATCATGGAGATTTCCACGAGTTGTAGGATAGATCCTACATGTTCTGTGTATAAAGATGGGATACTAGTTTCTGATGTTATTGATTATGGAGACTTCAAGCCAGGAACTATAAAGCCTAGAATAATTATTAACGTTAAAGATCCTAAAAACGAAATAAATATATCGAGAACCTTTTTTACTAAAAAGGAGGATATTTCTGAACGGGTAACTCATAAAGTGTGGGATTTTTTAATTCAGCGTTATTTAACTGAATTTAGAAAAACAGATCCGTTAAGCGCTTATAAGCTCCTCGGCAAAATCATTACAGTCTATGGAGTTAGTGGAAAGTATATTTTGGAACGTGTTCCGGCAAATAAATTATTTCAACCTATTTTGGGGATGAGAGGAAAGTATATTTTTCTGAGTCTTGAAGAACTTAAAGGACAGCCTGTATATGATTTATTAGGAATGTCTTCTGAGATGGATAGTACATGGTTAAAAAATATTGGTTCTACTAGAAACTATAGGGGGGGCTACAATTCGTGGATTGGTGAAAATATAGTAATTACCGATAATGAATATGGTACAAATTATTATACTCGTAAAAATGTGGACTTTTTAAATAAGTTTATTAACGATAATTATTTTTGTGCTCAAGTGGACTTTATAGATTTTGGTTTTGATAATATCATGCCATTAATGCAAAGAAAGTGGGTTCTAAATTCAAATTTTTATGATGAACTAAGTAACAATCAATTTAATGATGTTTTAATGAAAATGAAGGAAATGGAGACTGAACTATCACAAAAAGAA
>NZ_LVYZ01000114.1:0-1456 GCF_001909095.1 Paenibacillus sp. P46E | reverse complement strand
CCAGAATATACACCGCACGACAATGAATATCATTTTAAGAATTTGTTTAATATTACAGATGATATTTTAGGGAAAAAGATTATTGAAAAATTAAACGTAAATGAACTATTTATTCTTGCGAGTGCTTTGTATGCACATGACTGGGGGATGGCTGTGAGTCCTTCAGAAAAAAATATAATTATGGGGAATAACACGACTAATACCGTTCCTGAAAATATTATTTTATTACAAGATGAAACGCAAAGTTTTCAAGATTTTCTAAAAGATCAAGATTACAAAGGAAAGCCTGATGAAGTCTCAGATGATTTATGGAGGGAGTATGTCAGAAAAACTCATGCTTTAAGGAGTGGTGTGAGAGTTAATCATTTTTTTAAAGAAAATTCTGGATTGGCAGAAGCAGTAAAAAGAGCATGCGAGGGACATTGGTTGAATTTTCAAGACATACGAAACAATAATATCTACCCTAGAGACTATAGTGTATTATTTTCAATAGTAAATTTAAGAGCAATATCAATTTATGTGAGATTAATTGATTTACTAGACATATCGGAGGATAGAACCCCATATGTTTTATGGAAATTTGTATCCCCTGAAAATGAGTTTTCAAATAATGAATGGTTAAAGCACCGTGCTTTGAGTTCAGTAAAATCTACAGACTATCTGGGAACAAGAATAATAAAAATTGATGGGAAAACAGAGGACCACGAGGTGTATGCATCATTACAAGATTTGAAGCAATGGTGTGACGATCAATTTAGAGATTGTATTGATGTTTTAGCAGAAATGAATGATACGAATCATATCCTAGATATATCTCACATTCATTGGAATATTGTTACGGCGGGGTTTGAACCGAGTTCTATAAAATTTAATTTTGATAGAGAAAGATTATTTGAAATATTGGGAGAGCAAATATATGGTGACGATCCATATGTTTTTTTAAGGGAATTACTTCAAAATAGTGTTGACGCACTAAAATTAAGACAAGCAATTCTAGCTAAAAGAGGGATGACATTAAATGATGGTTTTATTAAAGTTGAAGTGAAAAAGGTAAATGAAAATGAATTGATAATTGTTTGGACTGATAATGGTGTAGGAATGAATGAATACATAATAGGTAATTATTTATCAATTGCAGGGAAAAGTTTTTATAGTAGTAAAGACTTTGATAAGATTGGAATTAAGATGGACGTAATATCGAAATTTGGAATAGGGATATTGAGCTGTTTTACTCTAGCTGAAAAAATTGAAATTACTACATATAGAGAGCCTTATATAGAACCTAATAGTAAGTTAATTAATATTTCAATTCCTGCATACAACAAATATTTTCGTATTAGTAGCAAAACTCCTCAGCTTTATGAAGATGTTAAGCCAGGTACTACATTTAAAATATTCATATCTTCGAAAAAAAATACCAATCAAAATGATAATTCACCAAGGTTGAAATCAGTAT
>NZ_LVYZ01000113.1:0-1670 GCF_001909095.1 Paenibacillus sp. P46E | reverse complement strand
GATATGGGATTGGTTAGACCCCGAGACTTTAATTAAAGCAATGGCGATAGTGAAAAAAAGCCGATCGGATATTAAGTGTTTCTTCATGGGTGTGAAGCCGCCAGTTGGAAAAGAACCGGACAAATTAAAAAAGCTTCAGATGATGTGTAAAGAACTTAATCTGGAAGATTTTGTTTATTTTAATGATTGGGTAGAATATGAAAATAGAAGTGAGTATTTACTAGAGGCTGACATAGGTATTTCTCTTCATGAAAATCATTTTGAGACTAGATTTGCTTATCGAACAAGGTTATTGGATTACATCTGGTGCGGGCTGCCAATAATATCCTCAGAAGGAGATGTATTCTCAGATATTATTGAGAAAAACAATTTAGGATCAATAGTGAAGGCGAAAAATGAAGTTGAAGTGGCTGAACAAATCATTGAAATTCTTGAAAAGGATAAATCAGCCTTCTACAAGAATCATAATTATTCAAAGTTCTTGTGGTCTAGTGCCGTCAAAGATCTGCTTGCGTTTTGTATGGATCCCAAGAGGATTTCTCCTAGATTTAGTTTCTTTAAAGAAGTAAAGTTGTATTACTGGAGATTGATCTATTTAATTATTAGAATTTATGAAAAAAAGATAGCAAATAAAAAGTGAATTCTTGGTTTAGATAAGGAGGTTGGAAGTGAGAATTCTAGGCATTATTCCTTGTTTTAATGAGGAAGATAACATTGAGAAACTGATTAAAGAACTAGCTGAATATTCTGATCTTTTAGATTTCATCATCATTAACGATCACTCGAGTGATTTAACGGAGATGATTTGTGAGCGGAATAAGGTTGGAATTATTAATCTGCCTTGTAATTTAGGGATAGGTGGAGCAGTACAGACTGGTTATATCTATGCCAATAAACATGATTATGATATTGCAATTCAGATTGATGGAGATGGACAGCATGATCCCAAATTCATAAAAAATCTAATTGAGCCCTTAATTCATGGGGAAAGTGACTTTGTAATCGGTTCAAGGTTTATAAAGAAAGAAGGATTTCAATCATCTTTTACTAGAAGAATGGGGATTGTTTATTTTGCGGGTTTATTAAGTTTATTAACTAAGCAAAAAGTAAGTGATCCAACCTCTGGTTTTAGGGCCTGTAACAAAAAAATTATTAAGCTCTTCTCCAATAATTACCCAACAGATTATCCTGAACCTGAGTCAATTATGGCTTTGAGTAGAAATGGCTTTAAAATAACGGAAATTCCTGTTCAAATGAGAGAAAGAATCGGGGGAGTCTCCTCTATTAAGGCTCTTAAATCAGTCTACTATATGATAAAAGTAACGATTGCAATTATTATTGATTTTTCCAGAAAACAACAAGTGGATTAAGGGTGGTATACATGTTTCCCTTCAAGCTTCAGATTTTTTTAATAATGCTATCGGCACTGTTTTTGTTTCTTCTAATAAATATGATAAAAAAGTATGAACTTCAGTTAAAGTATGCCCTTTTGTGGCTTACTATGGTAGTTATTATGCTAGTTGTAGCTTTAATACCAGGAATAGTTTTTTATTTCACTGATCTTTTTGGCTTCCAAGAACCGTCCAATTTTGTATTCTTGTTAGGTATATTATGTAGTTTGGTCATTATTTTTAGTCTTAGCATATCTCTATCCAATTTATCTCATAAAG
>NZ_LVYZ01000112.1:0-1689 GCF_001909095.1 Paenibacillus sp. P46E | reverse complement strand
ACCGTCAATGCCTTAATGGACGAATACCCGGACTATCAATTTGCCCAGAGCCAGCCGCAGCTGTTCGAATATCTCAAGGAGAACGACCCGGTCCTGTTCGCCAAGGTCAAAGAGCGAATCCAGGAAGGCCGGTGGGAACTGGTCGGCGGCATGTGGGTCGAGCCGGACCTGAACATCCCCAGCGGGGAGTCCCTGATGCGACAGATGCTCTACGGCCAGCGGTTCTACCTGAAGGAATTCGGTAAGACCTCAGAGATTGAATGGCTGCCGGATACCTTCGGCTACTGCGCTTCGCTGCCGCAGATTCTGCGGCATGGCGGCGTGCGTTATTTCATGACCACGAAGCTGGGCTGGAATGACACCAACGTATTTCCGTATGATCTGTTCCATTGGGTCGGCATTGACGGCACCCCGATGCTGTCCTACCTCAACCATGGGGTGAACGAGAACACGCTGCCGAAGGATGTGCATGAACACTGGCAATCCTTCCGCGAAAAGAAAACCCATAACGAGCAAATGCTGCTCTACGGCCATGGCGACGGCGGCGGGGGGGTCACCCGTGAGATGCTGGAATACATCCGCCGTGCAGATCTGATGGTCGGCCAGCCGGCCAGTACCTTCAGCAGCGCCGCAGATTTCTTTGCAGGCATGGAGAAGCGTAAGCCCAAGCTGCCCGAATGGCGCGGCGATCTGTATCTGGAGCTGCACCGTGGCACCTATACCACACATGGCCGTAACAAGCGGAACAACCGCAAGGCGGAGATTCTCTACCGCGAGGCAGAGCTGTGGCAGACCCTTGCGTCTTCCTCTATGCTGCCAGAGCAGCGCAGGAGCAACGCCGAACAGCTGCATCACGGCTGGAAGCTGATACTGCTGAACCAGTTCCACGACATTATTCCCGGCTCGGCCATCACCGAAGCCTATGAGACTTCGGAGAAGGAATACCGCGAGGTGTTCGCTCTTGGTGAGGCAGCGCTACAGCCGGGGCTGGAAGCCCTGGCGGCTCAGATCACAACAGCAGGCGAAGGCCAGCCTTACGTGCTGTTCAACAGCCTCGGCTGGGCGCGTGATGCAGTCGTTGCCATTCCATGGGCAGATACAGAAGCAACAGATAGGGAACCAACAGCAAATAGACAAACGGAAAATAAACCAACGGATAATGAACGGAACATAGCGGCTTATGACGCGTCAGGAAACCCACTTGCGATAGATCTCGTTGCCAGTTTACCAGCTGTGAACACGGCTTCGGACCAGACAACGAGCCAACAGACCGCTTACATTCATGTCCCCGCCATTCCGGCTATGGGGTATACAACGATCTGGCTGAGACGCGGGGAACGGCCAACGCCGGGAAGCCCGGAAGCAGTGAATATGCCGGGACGCGCCGTCCTGAATGACCGCTGGGAGACCCCGCACTACCGCCTGACGTTCAATGAACGGGGCGAAATCACCAGCCTGTTCGACAAAGCAGCCGGCCGGGAAGTGCTGCAGCAGGGCGGCCGCGCCAACCGATTCCACTTTTTCCATGACCGTCCGACACTCTGGGATGCCTGGGATATCGACAGCCGCTATGAAGCCCAGCCCGCTGGCGAGGCCGAGCTGGTGGAGAAATACGTGCTTCACTCCGGCCAAGTCCGGGATGTGCTGAGATTCCGCTGGACGCTGGGCCAGTCGCAGATCACCCAGGAT
>NZ_LVYZ01000111.1:0-1853 GCF_001909095.1 Paenibacillus sp. P46E | reverse complement strand
GGAAGACCCACTCGGCGAATTCCTGCATCTGCCGCAGGGCGACAACGGCAAACATATTGCCGGGAATGTTGTAGTGGAAATCGCAGGCATCGTCACTGGAACGGAACCCGGACCAGATCATCCCGGTATAGTTCACCGGCATGCCAAGTCCGTTATTTCGCAACGAGTCTTCTGGAATGCCGTTGTTGCGGGTGAAGCGGTACGGCGACTGCTCGAAGTGATGCTGCTCTTTTTTGAACACCTCGATAATGGTACGCAGGGCAGACTTGAACTCCGCATCGAAGAAGTCGGTAAGCCCAGTTTCCTGCCAGTAGGTATACGCGAGACGCACCACGAAGCACAGGGAATCAATCTCGAATTTGCGCTCCCAGACCCACGGGGACATCTCGGTCACGTCCGTGGTGTTCCAGTGCCAGTCATTGGCATATTCATTAAACGCATTGGCGTATGGATCGATGTGGATGTACTGGATATGACGTCTGATCAGGCCACCGATGATGCGCTGCAGGTCCGGGTCGTTCTTGGCCAGCGGCACATAATGGATGACCTGTTCCACCGAATCGCGCAGCCAGGAGGCCGGGATATCTCCGGTAATGACAAAGGTGGTGCCATCCTCCATCCGCTTCGTCGTGGTCTCCAGGGTGTTCGGAAAACAGTTTTTGAACAGCTGCAGCAGCTTGGGCCGGTGGGCCAGCTTCGCTTCCGCTTCGGCCAGCACCTCCTGTACGGCTTGCGGCAGTTCGAGCTTTGGCATCGGGATTTTCGGTAATCTGAATTGTTCCAAGGAAAGGACACTCCTTCTGTTCGAATAGTCGTTTATTTCACGTAAATCGTCTGAATCTCAAAAGGGGCAAAGTGCAGCTCGAATTCACCTTGGAGATGGGCGACAGGCTCCAGCTTCTCCTCCAGCGCATTGGACCGGTACACTTCGCTGAACGGGTGGTTCCAGCCCAGCGTCACGGTTTCCCGTCCGCCCGCGGATTCATAGAGCCGCAGAATGCTGCCCTGTCCGTCCTCGGACGGCTTCACGGTATCGAGCACAACATGCTGCCCATTGAAGCGGATGAAACCGCTGGTGGATGGCAGCTGTCCGGTCTTCCCTTCGGCTGCAAGTGCAGATGGTTCCAGATTCAGCTCCGCGGCCTTGCGCAGCGTATGGGCACTCCGCCAATCGCCGAGGTGGGGATAGAGCGAATAGGTGAAGTCATGCGCGCCGAGGTCCGCAGTGGCGTCCGGCCATTGCGGCGCACGCAGCAGGGACAGGCGGATCGTGCTGCCTTGAATGTCGTAGCCGTATTTGCAGTCATTCAGCAGACTGACGCCGTATCCATGTTCGGATACGTCCACAAAACGGTGTCCGCAGACCTCGTACTGCGCCTGTTCCCAGCTGGTATTGCGGTGCGTGGGACGCTCCAGCGCGCCAAAAGGAATCTCATAGGTCGCTTTGTCTGCGACCACATCGACCGGGAAGCCGACCTTCAGCAGCTTATGGGCTTCCTTCCAGTCCACATGGGTCTTGAAATCGATTCTGCGGTCATGGGCATACAGGATCAGATCCTGGGTGATCTGCGACTGGCCCAGCGTCCAGCGGAATCTCAGCACATCCCGGACTTGGCCGGAGTGAAGCACGTATTTCTCCACCAGCTCGGCCTCGCCAGCGGGCTGGGCTTCATAGCGGCTGTCGATATCCCAGGCATCCCAGAGTGTCGGACGGTCATGGAAAAAGTGGAATCGGTTGGCGCGGCCGCCCTGCTGCAGCACTTCCCGGCCGGCTGCTTTGTCGAACAGGCTGGTGATTTCGCCCCGTTCATTGAACGTCAGGCGGTAGTGCGGGGTCTCCCAGCGGTCATTCA
>NZ_LVYZ01000110.1:0-181253 GCF_001909095.1 Paenibacillus sp. P46E | reverse complement strand
TGAATGTACAAAAGAAACCTCTCCTTTGAAATGGTTGTGTGGTAACTCCATTTTACCAAAGGATGGTTTCTTTTTTTTGCTTTTTTTAAAGATTGTAGCCCCCATTTCCCGCTTAAACAGCGGAGAGGACGGAACGATTGTGGAAAAGCGATAGCGGTCGCCTTTGTCCCCGGATTTTCACCGCGAAGGAGAATAAATAAAATCTGGGGACAACAGCGATTGGAACAACGGTCCGTTCGCGGAGCGTCCACCCGAGGGCTCACGACGATCCTACTTGAAAACAAAGGGCTATCCCTTTTGGGACAGCCCCTTTTTTTGTTACAGCCAAACGCTGTTATCGCTATATACCTGAATAGTTTAACGCATTTTCAGCTCTATGCTGCGTGGATCGACGAAGGTGTAGCCTTTGCCCTCAAGTGTAGTCAATAGAGTGTCCAGTGCTTCTACAGTCCAAGGAAGCTCATGCATTAGGATGTTGCTGCCGGAATGGAGCTGGTCTGTGACGTTCTTGATCAGCTTCGCAGTTTTGCCAGTTTCCTTCTCCTTCATTTCCCAATCCAGTGAACCTACAGACCAGGTCATATAGAGCAGGCCGTTCTCGGCTGCAATCTTCTTGCCGACATCACCACCTGCCCCGTGTGGGGGACGGAAAAACTGCGGGGTTTCGCCAGTAACCTTTTTGACGATATCCTGGACATCCTCTATTTGCTTTTTCACTTCAGCATAGGATTTATCCTTCAGTACGATATGATCCCAGCTGTGATTGCCGATAATACCACCCCGGGTATGAATGAGCTTGAGAAGATCAGGATGTTCCTTTACCCGGTACCCGTTCACGAAGAAGATGGCTTTGGCACGGTGCTTGTCGAGTGTATCCATCAGAGGATTAATCATATCTGCATCCTTTGGGCCATCATCGAAAGTAAGCAGTACAACCTTTTTGTTTATACCATCCTCATTTGGAATAATGTCATAATTTTTGTTCATGTGGTAGAGCAGCGGTATCTCTGCAGCAGCACCGTCAATGGGTTCTTTACTGGTGCTGGTTCCATTCTCTGCTGATGGCTGCGGCGTTGAGCTTACCGCTGGAGACACTGAAGGTAGCGTTTCAGGGGTCGTGCCTGCTTCAGCGCTGGTGATTGCCTGCGCTGAAGGTTCCGGTGCTGCTTGTGTTGTAGCCGCTGTAGGCTGCGCTGTCATATCTGGCCCTGCATTACCATTACCGCCGTTGCTGCACGCAGACAGCAGTAGGACGGACAGCAGCAGCGCTGATGTTGCTTTACCCACTTTTTTCATCTCGCTTTCTTATGGTTTGGTTGTATGAGCCGGATTCTTTCCGCGAACACTAAGCATGATTTTACCATACAAGGAGGTTAGAGATATGAATACTTCGTCATTTTTGACCGGAGTGCTGATGGGTGCTGCAATTAGTATGATTATGTCCAAAAAACGCGGAGCCATGATATCCAGTCTGCTTCAGCCCAACGGTCAGATGAATGGGGCGGGTGAAAAAGCAAAGGACAAAATCATGGGCATGGCTATGACTGGTTTTGGCAGTACAGCTGCTGGAAACACAACTGGTGGCAGTCATACTGATAACGCCACACATGTCTCCCATGGTAATAACGAAAACAAGGGGGAGTCTGGGGTTAAATCCAAAGAAGCCAATCTCAAAATGCTGAAGGATTTCATCCGAAGCAACCCTGAGGTGAAACATGAAGTAGAGCAGATTCTGAAGGATACACATACTGCCATACCGGGATTGTAAACGCAAAAAGCTGATGCAGAATCATTTTGGGGACTAGACATCCGCAAAATGATTCTTTTTTCAAATTAGAGTGGGGATAAAACTCTTTATATTTGGAAAGAAATAATTTTTTATTTACGTGCATTTGCTGTATCAAAATGATAACATACATACATAGTAACCATTTTTGGCTCATTACTCGGGACTCATCATACATTATAATAAATGAGCTTGCAAAAGGAGGATCCTGTCATGAGAATAGAGCGATTAAGTCAAGATAAGATACGGATTTTCCTCACTTTTGACGACCTGAGCGAGCGGGGCATCCAGAAGGAAGATATGTGGCAGGAAGTTCCCAAGGTGCATGACTTGTTTACGGAAATGATGGACCAGGCGTACAGTGAACTCGGTTTTGACGCTACCGGTCCGCTTGCCGTGGAAGTATTCGCATTGCCCGCGCAAGGTATGGTCGTTATAGTGACTAGAGGAAAATATGATCACCATCAGTACGGTGCATCCGGTGAAGAAGATATGCCCGAAGAGATTTACGAAATGGAAGTTACTCTAGAACAAAGCGACTCCATTGTATATGCATTCCGCGATTTTGAGGCTTTGGTTGAAGCGGCTCATGTGCTCCTCGGCAATATTACTTCTCTAGGAAAACTGTATTCTTATAATGATATATGGTATCTCTACTTCGATCCGAAGGAATTTGAGGAAACAGCATTGTCCGGGCTTGTAGGAGTTCTCTCCGAGTTCGGGGATTCGTCGCCAGTTACTGAAGCCGTTCTGTCCGAATACGGCAAGACGGTTATGCCAGAGAATGCGGTTGAATTAATCTGCACTCATTTCAAACGCCAGCAATAACGGTTTGGAGGGGAACAAAGTCATCTTTGACCCTTCCTTGATTTTACTTATTGAATTCAGTATATGTAGAAATAAAGTTATAGAGCGCAGGGAGGGTAATCGGTGCTTTTGTTATCGGTCATTTCGTCAGCAGTGGCACCTGGACTTGCGCTGCTGACTTTTTTCTATCTAAAGGACAAGTATGATCAAGAGCCGCTTTTTATGGTTCTAAAGGTGTTTCTGCTGGGGATTTTGATTGTTTTTCCTATTATGATCATCCAAAGGGGCCTTGTGCTTGGATTGGACGGCGGGCCCTATGCCGATGCCTTTTTGATCTCCTCCGGCGTGGAAGAATGCCTGAAGTGGTTTGTGCTGTACCATATGATCTACAATCATACCGAATTTGACGAGCCATACGATGGAATACTATATGCCGTAGCGATTTCGCTCGGCTTCGCAACTTTGGAGAATGTAATGTATGCCTGGTACAGCCACGCTTCAATCGGATCCATGTTTATGCGGGCGCTTCTTCCGGTATCGGGGCATGCTATGTTCGGCGTCATTATGGGCTATCACATGGGCAGGGCTAAGTTCTCAGGCGGTGTCAAGACAAGAGGGATATTGATCATGTCCCTGCTGTTGCCTTGGCTATGGCACGGGATATATGACTTTATCCTCACTACCATGACCAATACCTGGATCTGGTTTATTGTGCCACTAATGGCTGTATTATGGTATGGAGGCATGGGCAAGGTGGCACGTGCTAACAGCCGTTCCCCGTTCCGCTTCCTGAAGCGTGAAGAAGAGATTAATCTCTAGTAGAGATGGACACACTTATACCTGAAAGGTAGTTCCGTAAGCAAGGGATTCCAGAAAGGAGCGAGGTGTCTTTTTTTGCGTGTGAAGATTAGGATTATCTGCAAGCAGTGTGGTGAAAGCTACATCTTAAGAGGGAATAAAGAGCAGGGAGTTATTCAGACCGGATTCAAACAATGTCTGTGCAACTGTAGCAGCGGCTTTGAAATTGAGGAGCGGGCATAGTTAGCCTTTTGAAAAAATTCTCTTTTTGGATATCAGATCATTTGGGTGCATAAGACTTCTCAGTTATTGTCAAACTAACGGCAATAAGCAACTGAAAGGAGTCTTGCAGGCCTATGTACAAAAGATTAAGTGCCTTAATGTTCCCGATTACCACCTTACTGCTGATTGGTGCGTTAGTGTGGGGGTATCAGGAGAACCAGGAGAAGAACTCGATTCTAATCAAAGCGGAGAACCAATACCAGCGAGCCTTTCATGACCTGTCCTATCATATGGAACAGCTTCACGGTGAGCTTGGGAATACCCTGGCGGTCAACAATACTTCTAGTGGCATGCACCGCAAGGGGCTTGTGAATGTCTGGAGGCTGACCAGTGAAGCGCAGAATGAGATCAATCAGTTGCCCCTTACCCTGCTTCCATTCAGTGAGACTGAAGAGTTTTTGTCCAAAATCTCCAACTTCTCATACAAGGCGGCCGTGCGTGATTTTACCAAGAAACCTCTTTCGGATAATGAAATGGGTAATCTAAAGGCGTTATATAAGAACTCAGGTGAAATCTCCAAGGATCTGCAGGAGGTTCAGAATAAGGTAATTACGAACAGACTGCGTTGGATGGATGTTGAATCTGCGCTGGCAACGGAAGAGAAGGCTGAGGACAATACGATTATCGATGGTTTCAAAACAGTAGACAAACGGGTAGCCGCTTATCCTGAGCTTGATTATGGACCGTCTGTGGCCAGCATTTATAATAAACGCTCTGTGAAGAAGCTGGGCGGCAAACCGGTTACTGCGGAAGATGTGAAACGCAAAGCCGTCAAATTTGCGGACATCGGTGGGAATCCTAATGTGGATGTTAGGGAAAACGGCAAGGGAACCGAATGGGCGTCTTATACAGCTGTAGTAACAAGTAAGAATCACAAAGAGCCGGTTAGTATGGATTTTACTGTAGAAGGCGGGCTGCTGGTCTCCTATGATGACAACCGCAACGTGGGTCCGGCCAAGGTGTCGATGGATCAGGCTGTCGCGAAAGCGGGAGAATTCCTGAAGAAAAAAGGATATCCGGATATGACCGCAGTCAGTGCAGACCGCTACGATAATCTGGGTAACTTAACCTTCGTCACCAACCGAAATGGCATTCTGATCTACCCGGAAAAAATGACAGTTCGCGTTGGATTGGATACCGGAGAACCGACCGGATTTCAGGCAAGTGACTATGTGCGTGAGCGCCAGGAGAAGCGGGTAATCCCCAATCCGGGTCTGACTTTGGCTGAAGCCAGAAAAATGCTTAATCCAGAATATAAGGAACTATACAACCGGCTGGCCTGGATTAAGAATGAGGATGCTGAAGAGGTGCTGACCTATGAGTTCGGAGGCAAAATCAATGGCTCACAATACCGGATTTACTTGAATGCTGAAGACGGTCACGAGGAAGCTGTAGAAGAAGTCAGGAAATCCTCAGGCGCACAGGGAAAATAAGCTTACAGCTGAAGTGCAATAACTTGTCTGATAGGTGCAGTTCCCATGCGGAAATGCACCTTTTTGTCATTTCAAAATCAGAATAATATTTCTCACCGGGCACTAAATCTCCATGCTATAATTAATTTTAGAATAAATACTACTCATGTGGCGGTGACAGGCTTGTATCCCAAAATCAACGAATATCTATACATACAGGTTGCTTCAAGCGATGCTGGAGAAGCAGAAGTGGAATATAGATCGAGAATAGCAGAGACGGAAGACGAGGCTTTTTTGATTGAAATTCCCATCCAGGAAAAAAACGGGAGGTTGAAAAAGCTTTTTATCGGGGACGAGCTGTCCGTGTATTTCTTGACGGAGGGCGGTATCAAAAATTACTTTAATACACATGTGGTCGGCTTCAAGGAAGAAGTGATCCGCATGGTACGTATTCGTAAGCCGGCAGTGGAATCCATCTTCAAGATCCAGCGCCGAAGCTTCTTACGTGTAAACGCCGAACTTGAACTTGCGGTGAAAGACTCACTGGGCAGCCGTTACCTGGTTCGTACTGAAGATATCGGCGGGGGAGGAACCTCTTTTCTGAGCGACTCCAAGGTGCACCCGGAGGTGGGAGGAAAGCTGTTTTGCTGGCTGCTTGTTCCTTACCGGAATGGAAGCACAGAGCATGTGAACTTCGAAGGTGAGATCGTTCGCATCAAAACATTGGAGACTGGTCGGAATCTGGTGATGGTGAAGTTCGCGGCGATTACTGATTCAGAGCGGCAAAAGATTATCCGCTACTGCTTTGAGCGCCAGTTCGATTTCCGCAATCGATGAGAGGGCAGGGAAAAAGGTATAAACAGACACTTTTTTCTGTACAAATACCTCAGTGCCATTTTGCACTGGGGGTTAAACTGTGGTATAATTTTATAAGTCGCAGGCAATGCCTGCTTTTTTCTTGATAATATCAGCAAGCTTGTTTTTTCTTGACTGAAAGAGTGTTTGAGGAGGAATGCCCCGTTGGATAGGCAGGGTACACATACTTACGACAGAATTAACGTCGCCATCGACGGACCTGCCGGGGCAGGCAAGAGCACTGTAGCCCGATTGGTAGCCCAGAAGCTCTCGTACATTTATGTCGATACTGGAGCGATGTACCGGGCGATTACCTGGTATATGATCCGTGAAGGCATTCCGGCTGAAGATAATCTTCAGGTGGATCAAAGGGTCCGTGATATGGTGATAGAACTAATCCCGGAGCAGAATGTACAGAAGGTGCTAATCAATGGGGAGGACGTGACTCCGCATATCCGAAGTCTTCAGGTTAGCGGCCAAGTGTCGCAGTATTCGAAAATCGAAGGCGTAAGAACCAGACTGAGCCATTTGCAGCGTCAGATGGCGCTCCGCAAGGGAGTAGTGATGGATGGCCGCGATATCGGTACGACTGTACTGCCGGACGCCGAAGTGAAGATTTTTATGACGGCGAGTGTGGAAGAACGGGCTCTTCGCCGCTACAAGGAACTGAAAGATGCGGAAACAGTGACGCTCCAGCAGCTTGAACGTGATATTGCCACGCGGGACCGTCTGGATGAAGGACGGGAGATTTCACCGCTGCGCCGTGCAGAGGATGCTATTCTTTTAGATACGACGCATATGGATATCGATCAAGCCGTGGAAGCAATTGTATCCCGCTGCAGATCTTATGTGGACGGGGAGAGAAATCATTTATGATTTATGTCATTTGCCGTGGATTACTTCGTTTGATTTACGCCATTTTATTTCCGCTTAAGATTATTGGGAAAGAGAATGTGCCGGAAGAAGGCGGAGTGCTGCTGTGCGCGAATCATATCAGCTTGCTGGATCCGATGACTATCGGGATCAAGCTGAACCGTCAGGTTAAGTATATGGCCAAAGCAGAGCTATTCAAGGTTCCTGTGCTGGGCTGGCTCATTAACAAACTGGGCGCTTTTCCTGTCAAACGAGGGGGCGTAAGCAAAGAATCCATCAAAACGGCCCTTAATACGCTTCGCAGCGGAAATGTTATGGGCATCTTTCCGGAAGGAACACGAAACTCTGACTCCGGTGTGGCTAAAAAGGGCGCAGCGAGTTTTGCGCTTCGCAGCGGTGCAGCGGTTGTTCCAGCCGCCATTATCGGTTCTTACAAGCCTTTTCGCCGGATGACCGTTATTTATGGGGCTCCCATCGATCTCAGTTCATTTGCCGGGGCAGGCAGCGAATCTCTTGAAGAAGTCACGGATGTTATTATGGGACGCATACATGAGATGGCAAAGACCGGTAAGCCTACAGTGAATTAAGTGCAGGCAGACGTACGGATGTTCCGCTGATTAGAATAACGGCATAACCGCTAATTTTTGGAACATACTAACGTGAAAGTGTAAGAGATATTGCATTGCTTGTTTTGAACTCTGCTCTACGCGGGTTTAAATAAATGGGGTTTTGAATCGAGGAGGGTAATCACATGTCTGAAGAAACTAGAAATCAGGAAACTGC
The DNA here is from genome assembly GCF_001909095.1 of Paenibacillus sp. P46E. Lineage (NCBI taxonomy): Bacteria > Bacillati > Bacillota > Bacilli > Caryophanales > Paenibacillaceae > Paenibacillus > Paenibacillus sp. P46E. Next base: position 173,657 of record NZ_LVYZ01000110.1, on the reverse strand, counting down.
GGCTAACGTTGACAACAATGAAGCCGTAGAAGCAACGGAAACTGTGGAAGCCGCAGCAGAAGAGAACAACGGTGCTACAGAAGCAGTTGCCAGCAACGAAGAAGAAGTGACTAGCCAAGAAGGTTTGGAAATCATTTCTCTGAAAAAAGGCGATACCGTGAAAGGAACAATCGTCAAAATCGAAGATAACCAAGCTTATGTAAGCATTGGATATAAATACGACGGCGTTATTCCTATTCGCGAATTGTCTTCCGTACAACTGGACAACGCTGCAGCAGCGGTTGAAGTTGGACAAGAAGTGGAATGCAAGGTTGTCAGCATCAACGACAACAAGGAAAGCCTGGTGCTTTCCAAACGTGCAGTTGACAGCGAAAAATCATGGGAAGACCTCGAAAAGTATTTCGCTTCCCAAGAAGCGTTCGAAGTTACTGTAGCTGACGTTGTCAAAGGCGGCCTCGTGGCTGATGTTGGCGCGCGCGGATTTATTCCAGCTTCCATGGTTGAACGTCACTTTGTTGAAGATTTCAGCGACTACAAAGGCCGCACATTGCGTGTGAAAGTGAAAGAATTGGACCGTGAGAACAGCAAGGTTATTCTTTCTGCCAAAGAAGTTCTGGAAGAAGAATTCGAAACCAACAAACAGAAAATTATGTCCGAGCTGTCCGAAGGACAAATCATCGAAGGTACAGTGCAACGCCTGACTCAATTCGGCGCATTTGTTGATGTAGGCGGCGTTGATGGTCTGGTTCACGTATCCGAGATTGCCTGGAACCATGTAGAGAAACCTTCCGATGTTGTATCCGAAGGCGAAAAAGTTAAGGTTAAAGTACTTAAGGTTGACCCTGAAAAAGGAAAAATCAGCCTCAGCATCAAAGCGGCTGCTCCTGGACCTTGGGATTCTGCAGCCGGAAAAATCAACATTGGTGACGTGGTAACAGGCGAAGTTAAACGCCTTGTGAACTTCGGTGCGTTTGTTGAACTTCTTCCAGGTGTAGAGGGTCTTGTACACATCTCGCAAATTTCCCACAAGCACATCGGTACCCCTCATGAAGTGCTTAAGGAAGGACAAGAAGTGCAGGTGAAAGTTCTGGACTTCAACCCATCCGAGAAGCGTGTAAGTCTCAGCATCAAGGAAACCGAAGAAGCTCCGGCTCCTACAGCTAGACCAGAACGCAGCAACAGCAGAGACAGAGCGCCTAAAGAAGTGCTGAACAACCCTAACGTGTCGCTCAGCAATGAAGGCCTCAGCTTTACTTTGGCTGAACGTTTCGGCGACAAGCTGGATAAATTCAAGGGCAATAACTAATCCCTTCGTATTTACACATATATATGGGTAAAGTAATCGGCGAACCCTCGATACGGGGGTTCGCCGATTATGTTTTATAGACCGCTGAAATGGAAAGATTAGCAGTAAGTATGTTAGCCAATTGATGTGTTTTTTGCTATGATGAGTAGCGTAAGGATGACAGGAGGAATGAATATGGCAAGACCCGTTGTGGCCATTGTCGGGAGGCCTAACGTCGGTAAATCGACGATTTTTAACAGGCTGATTGGCGATAGACTGGCCATTGTAGAAGATAAACCGGGGATCACACGTGACCGGATATATGGCGTTTCCGATTGGAACGGCAAATCCTTCAGTGTCATTGATACCGGAGGAATTGAAATTGACGGTGAGGATGCTATTCTCAAGTCCATCCGCGTTCAGGCGGAACTGGCTATTGAAGAAGCAGATGTCATCGTCTTTATGTGCGAGGCAAAAACCGGTCTAACCAATTCGGATGAAGAGGTAGCGCAAATTCTCTTCCGTTCCGGAAAGCCGATTGTCCTAGCTATTAATAAAGTTGACAACATGAAGCGTACAGAGGATATTTATGAATTTTACAGCCTTGGAATTGGCGATCCCATCGGAATATCAGGCAGCCATGGTACAGGTATCGGGGATCTGCTCGATGCGGTAACCGAGCGTCTGCCAGAGCTGACCGACGAAGAATATGATGAGGATGTTATTCGTGTAGCTCTTATCGGTCGCCCGAATGTAGGCAAATCCTCTCTCGTAAATGCTATCTTGGGCGAAGAACGTGTAATTGTCAGTGACGTTGCTGGTACGACTCGGGATGCCATCGATACACCTTTCGAACGTGATGGGCAGAAATATGTGCTGATTGACACTGCAGGGATGCGTAAACGCGGCAAGGTCTATGAGACAACTGAGAAATACAGTGTGATGCGGGCTATGCGTGCGATTGAGAGAGCTGATGTTGTGCTTGTAGTCATCAACGGTGAGGAAGGTATCATCGACCAGGACAAGCATATTGCAGGTTATGCCCATGATGCAGGTAAAGCTTCGATTTTTGTGGTCAACAAATGGGATGCCGTCGAGAAGGACGACAAAACGATGCAGAACTTTGAGACCAACATCCGCGATCACTTCCTGTTTATGAGTTATGCGCCTGTTGTCTTTTTATCTGCGCTCACAAAACAGCGTCTCCAGAAGCTGCTTCCGGTGGTTCAGCACGTAGCTCAACAGCATGCGCTGCGGATTACTACACATCTTGTCAATGATGTGGTGTCCGATGCGGTCGCCATCAATCCCCCGCCTACGGATAAAGGTCGTCGCCTGCGCATCAACTATGTAACCCAGGTAGCTGTGAAGCCGCCGACAATAGTGGTGTTTGTAAATGATCCTTCGCTGATGCACTTCTCCTATGAACGGTATCTGGAGAATAAGATCCGCGCGGCGTTCAATTTCGAGGGCACACCAATCCGTCTCTTTACACGGCGCAAATCCGAGAACGAAGGTTAGGGGAGAAAACAGTGGCGTTTGAACTTCTGGTTATCGTAGTAAGTTATTTGCTTGGCTCTGTCAGCTTCAGTGTGCTTTTGGTCCGCCTGCTCAAGGGTGTGGATATCCGGCAATATGGCAGTGGAAATGCCGGTGCTACCAATACATTGCGGGTGATGGGGAAAGGGCCGGCGATTCTTGTTCTGGTACTGGACGTATTGAAAGGAATTGCGGCAGTCTGGCTTGGAACCTGGGCCGGTGGCTGGGGAACTTGGGTCGCTGTTGCCTGCGGAATCGCAGCCATTATTGGACACAATTGGCCCCTATATTTTCATTTTCGTGGGGGAAAAGGGATTGCAACTACTATAGGCGTCATGTCTACGCTTTGTTTTTGGCCTGCACTGATCGCCGGTATAGTTGCCATTGTGGCGATTGTGATTACCAAATATGTATCTCTGGGATCCCTTCTGTTCGTGGCTCTGACGCCGGTGATACTTATATTTACTGATTTTACGGCACCTGAACTGTGGGGAAGTCTTATTATTGCCCTCTTCGCTTTTTGGCGGCACCGGAGTAATATCGTGAAGATCAGCCAGGGGCGGGAGAATAAAATTGGTTCGAAAGTCAAGGAGGGGAACCGGGTTGTCTGATAAAGTAACCGTGCTGGTCGCGGGCAGTTGGGGAACTGCGCTGGCATCTGTGCTGGCGGCTAACCACTCGGAAGTTTATCTGTGGACACGGAAACCTGAACAAGCTGACGAGATCAATCATTCACATACGAACCAGCATTATCTTCCCGAAATTACGCTGCCAGTGAATATTATTGCCACTACGGATATGGAAACTGCCGTTAAGGATTCCAGGGCGGTAGTTATTGTTGCGCCTTCCTCTGGGATGCGTCAGGTTGCACATGCGCTGAAACCCTTCTGGAAGAAAGAAATGCTCTGTATTCATGCCACCAAGGGCTTCGAGACAGAAACGATGAAACGGATGTCTACAGTTATTTCTGAGGAGCTTGGCTGTAATGAAGGTGAGATTGTTGTTCTCTCCGGTCCTAGTCACGCGGAAGAGGTTGTTCGTCTATGTCCGACTACAGTTGTTGTGGCTTCGCCAGATGAATGTCGCGCTGCCGCTGCACAGGAGCTTTTCATCAACAATGATTTCCGGGTATATACGAACCGGGACCAGGTTGGCGTTGAGTTGGCCGGAGCGTTGAAGAACATTATTGCACTCGGTGCAGGCTTGTCTGATGGTCTGGGCTTCGGAGACAATGCCAAGGCCGCGCTGCTTACCCGTGGACTGGCTGAAATCTCACGTGTTGGCGTTGAACTTGGCGCTAACCCCCTTACGTTCTCCGGCCTGGCAGGGCTTGGAGACCTGGTAGTAACAGCTACGAGCAAGCACAGCCGCAACTGGCGTGCAGGCTCCATGCTCGGCCAGGGTAAACCTCTAGCGGAGGTGCTAGAATCCATGGGTATGGTGGTCGAAGGTATTCGTACAACGGAAGCAGCCTTTGCGATTTCGCTTAAGCTTAAAGTGCAAATGCCAATTACGGATCAGATTTACCATGTGTTGTTCAAAGGGAGATCCCCACGTAAGGCGGTAGAAGCCTTGATGGGCAGAGACCGCAAGACGGAAATGGAAGCTATATCCCAGGAAACGTGGGAGCAATGGCATTCCTGAGGAACGTTCACCTTTTGCCGGAAATTCTCATATGTTGTAATGGGGATTGACGGAGGAGGGAAGAAGAATGAGCAGAGATTTTTCCAAGGATGCTTTGAACGCTATTAACAAGAAGGCGGGAAAGAACATTACGGAAGGCGCCGTGAAGAAGCTGGCCAGCACGGTCAAGCCGGGAACCACGCAGAATGAAGCCCAGCTCCGCCAGTTGATCAAGCAGGTGTCAGCAATGGCCAAGGTGCCAGTTAGTGAAGCTACTGTGCAGGATATTATCAACGCTGTCAAAAAAGGCGGCGCGAATTCAGGCACAATGGAGTCTTTAATGAAAATGATGATGAAAAAATAGGTTGGCGCTTCAAACCAAAGGGCAGAAGTTCCGGAATCCTCCAAATTCCGTGAATCTCTGCTCTTATTTTGGTTGAAATAATGAGGATATCTCTTGGCTAGCATGTCATTCCCAGCCATTTCTTCTTGCAGAAATGGATAGAGTTTCATGCTATAATATTCGCAATCCAAATTAGCCGAATGGGGGAGCGCTGGATATGGACCCGATGACGAAAATGTGGTTATCCCTTATCGCAATCCTGATCATGGGATTGTCCGTGTTTCTGATTACCTTTGCCCGTAGTAAGACCAAAGGGCTTTTGAGGGGCGTTTTGTCTGTAATCGCTTTTGTCATTATGATTATAGGCTTGCTGGGTGGAGCTGCTTCAATTATGTAAGCATTTACATTCAGTTGGAGCTCCGCGACTGTCAGTCTATTCAGGTGGATTCATTAGATATGATCATGTAAAGGAAGGAAGCTGCACCATGAAACGGCAAAAGGGATGGACCGTCACATTTCAGCCGGAAGGCCGAACAGCTGTTGTCACGCATGGAACTTCTTTGCTGGAGGCATCACGTAAAGCAGGGGTCTCCATTACTACCCGTTGCGGTGGAAAGGCCGGCTGTCTGATGTGTAAAGTTAAGGTTACTGAAGAATATACATCTGGGCTAAGACCTCCTGGTGATGCCGAGCAGCGAAAACTAGGCAGCCTGGTGGACGAAGGTATTCGTCTGGCCTGCCAAGCTGCGGTATGGAGCGATTTGACCGTATATACTCCCGAGGACCCGCTCAAAGCAGCTGTAAGGCGTAAGCTTGAAGCTGCCCGTCGAGGGGAAGAAGATGAACTCTGGTAGCACTTTTACGACAACTGTAAGAAACGGAGGGATAAGGGCGTGGAGAGCTGCATTAGGCGGGACAAGAAGTATAGATCCAACATGAGAGGAGTTCTGTGGGCGGTGTCCATTCTTTTGGTATGCTCGCTTGCAGGCTGTATGTATCCTGAGAAGGAGAAGGCGGGAAGCAGCTATCGCGGAAGCGTAATGCGGGTGCAGGCAGCAGTGGATGATTACCAGCAAAAAGAAGGATTACTCCCTATACTTAATGCAGATGAGGCCACACCGAAATATGAGAAATTCTTAATTGATCTGGAGAAGCTGCAGCAAGCGGGATATCTGGATGAAATTCCGGCGGCTGCCTTCGAAAAGGGTGGCAGTGCTTATTTTCTTATATTGGATGAAGAGAGCGATCCGGCGGTCAAAATGATGGACTTGGTTACTGTTCAAAAGGTGAATGATGTCCAGCGCCTGATCAACCGGTATAAGTCTGCGCATGGCGGAAGCCTCCCGGCAGAGGAGGAGATCTATCCGGGTCTTTTCGCGATTAATGCCCGGCAGGCGGGCACGGATTCGATCACACTTAACAGCATCTATTCCGGCCAGCCGCTGCCATTTTTCATGGATAAGAACGGCACTGTATATGTAGATTACGGTGTTGATATTCAGTCCGCGATACACCAAAATTCTGCTCCTCCAAAAGTTAATACGGACCTGCGTCTTTTACTGGAGCAGGCTTCTTATTACGTGCCTGTCAAATCCTTGCCTTATTTCTGGGTGGACGGTATGCCAGTCCCTCAGTCTCCGTTACTCTAAAGACACTAACAGGCTCTCTCCCAAAAAGAGTTCTATCCCTCTACTTCCCCTCATATGCTAGCTGAGAAGGCTTCCGGGCGTCATGACGCTCTGCAGGCGCAGTGGCTGATTTTTACGAAATTCCGATTTAAATTGCGCGGGTAGCGGGTCATAAATCCGTTCTGGATACATATGATGATACTAGTCCAAATGCATGTCCGAGCATTCGGAGTTAAGCGTGGGGCAATGCAGGTTCCGCCCTTAAGTCAGCAGCTAGGCTCCATGGCGGACAATGTCAGTCCGGTGGGTGTCCTGCAAAGGTCAGAAAAGCCGGCGGAACGCGAAGTCGATGCTCTTCAGGCATTTTTTCTTCGGAGTAATATGAGGAGGGGATCTCTTTTGGAAAAAGTGGATATTTTCAAGGACATTGCCGAGCGTACCGGCGGAGACATTTATCTTGGCGTCGTCGGTGCGGTTCGCACAGGGAAATCAACATTTATCAAACGCTTTATGGAAACGATCGTCTTGCCAAACATTACGAATGAGGCGGATCGGGTTAGAGCGGTGGATGAGCTTCCGCAAAGCGCGGCAGGGAAAACAATCATGACAACAGAGCCGAAATTTGTGCCGAACAATGCGGTGCAGATCAAGGTGGCGGAAGGGCTGGAGGTCAATGTCCGGCTGGTAGATTGTGTAGGGTATGCGGTTGAAGGTGCTAAAGGCTATGAGGATGAAAATGGGCCTCGGATGATTTCCACTCCTTGGTTTGAGGAGCCTATTCCTTTTCAGGAAGCCGCGGAAATTGGCACCCGCAAGGTCATTCAGGAGCATTCCACACTGGGTGTAGTGGTGACTACAGATGGTACCATAGCTGAAATTCCGCGTCACTCCTATGTGGATTCCGAAGAACGTGTAATCGCAGAGCTGAAAGAGGTTGGCAAGCCGTTTGTGCTGGTGATTAACTCGACCCGGCCGCGCAGTGATGAAGCGCAGCAGCTCCGCAGTGAGCTGGCCGCCAAATATGATATTCCGGTCATGACACTCAGTGCAGCGAGCATGACGGAAGATGATGTAACAGGCGTCCTGCGTGAAGTCCTTTATGAATTCCCGGTCCACGAGGTGAATGTGAATCTTCCAAGCTGGGTAATGGTACTTGGCGAGAACCACTGGTTGCGCACCAGTTACGAGAACTCTGTCCGTGACACGGTGAAGGATATCCGCCGTTTGCGTGATGTTGACCGGCTGGTAGCACAGTTCACGGAATATGACTTCATTGACAGGGCCGGACTCAGCGGCATGAATATGGGTCAGGGTGTTGCAGAGATCGACTTGTATGCGCCTGAGGAACTCTATGACCAGGTTCTGATGGAGATTGTGGGTGTTGAAATCCGCGGGAAGGACCACCTCCTGCAGCTGATGCAGGATTTCTCACATGCCAAACGTGAATATGATCGCTTCTCGGAAGCGCTGGAAATGGTAAAAACCACAGGCTACGGGATCGCTGCTCCATCACTCGCTGAAATGGCGCTGGATGAGCCGGAACTGATCCGCCAAGGCTCGCGTTTCGGAGTCCGGCTGAAAGCTACAGCCCCATCCATTCATATGATTCGGGTGGATGTAGAATCTGAATTCTCGCCGATTATCGGTACAGAGAAGCAGAGTGAAGAGCTGGTGCGCTATTTGATGCAGGATTTCGAGAATGATCCGATCAAGATATGGGAATCCGATATTTTTGGCCGGTCGCTGCACTCCATCGTGCGTGAAGGCATTCAAGGGAAAATCGCTATGATGCCGGATAACGCCCGCTATAAGCTGCAGGAAACACTGGGCCGGATCATCAATGAAGGCTCTGGTGGACTGATTGCAATCATTCTGTAAAAAATCATTGGGCTGCAAAGCGACAGAGCGGGAGAAATCCTGCTCTGTTTTTTATGCAAATGATTAAGAGAACCAAGCATTTAGAGAACAAATATGCTACTTTCTTCTCCTTTTTTGACTAACGCCTTGAAATTCTGGGTGGGCTGTATTACTATAAGTTTGTTGCGCTTCTAGGAAGAGTAGCGCCGATATCTAGTCATAACGGGATTATCACGTATATTTTGCGTTGAAACGGAAACAGTGTATGATACCGGAAATTTGCCCAGGGAGGTGAGAAGACATGAACAAATCAGATTTGATCAACGTAGTTACAGAAGCAACTGAACTTCCCAAGAAAGATGCTACTAAAGCGGTAGATGCCGTTTTTGAAGCGATCACAGGAGCTCTGCAAAGCGGAGATAAAGTACAGCTGGTTGGATTCGGAAACTTTGAAGTGCGCGAGCGTTCCGCACGTAAAGGCCGTAATCCGCAGACTGGTGAAGAAATCGAAATTCCTTCGAGCAAGGTGCCGGCATTCAAACCGGGTAAAGCTCTTAAAGACGGAATCAAATAGAGATTTCTACATATCTATCCCATAGTCTTTCTGAGTAATAACGATGCCGCCCTCCAAGGCGGCATTTGTTGTTGAAAGGGTATATACTCTCAAAAACTTTTAGGAGGGTTCTACATGACCGAGAAGAATACTGGCGTAAATCCCGCCCCGGCAGGCAGCGACTACATTGTAATCAAAGCCAAAGAAAACGGTGTACAGGTTATTGGGCTTACCCGAGGATTGGATACAAGATTTCATCATACAGAAAAGCTGGACAAGGGTGAAGTACTCATTGCCCAATTTACGGATCATACCTCAGCCATGAAAATCCGCGGCAAGGCCGAAATATGGAGTAAACACGGACAATTGGAAAGTGAAAGCTGAAAAGCAGGCATAGCCTGCTTTTTTTCAAAATATAACTAAAGATAGCCATGTCTCAATTCCCGAATATTCGTTCCAGGAGGCGGCAACTATGAATGATAAGGGGGCTTGTCATGAACAGGAGCTGGCTAATTGGAACAGCAGTGATCATATCTGCGGCTACCGTGCTTCTTCTTCCGCAGTTGGCCTCACTTGAGCCTTCCTTGCAGAGTAAGTATGGAGCATTGGAGGTCTTCGGCGAGGAGGGCACGGTTCTGGGGAACAATAACCTTGTAGATTTACTTGGGGAGCTTCCTCTTACCCTTTCCATTGACCGGGTGGGTTGGAAGGGGAGCGTTCTCTCTCTGGATCTGAAGGTGACGGGCAATGAAACTGAGCCGCAGGAAATTTACCAGAATATGGCCTTAGCCATTTCTTTTGCCTTTCAGGAGACAGTGAATGTGGATCAGTTGCTTCTTCGGATTGTTGCCGAGGACAAATGGCTGGAGAGCCGTCGTCTGCTGCTTGCAGGAGATATCCGGCGCAGCGAATGGTCGCCCGGACTGCTGGAAGCTCTCCAGAAGGCCGCAAGCCGTCCACTGCCGGAATCCCTTAAAGACGGGCTGCGGATCAGTGAGAGTGAGCTATGGAAGAAGCAGTTCATAAATCCCTGATCTGGGTAAAATAAACTAGACGGGCCCACAGTGCGTGACCAAAAAACATGTGATATAATAGACAAGATTGTGAACAAAGATTGTCATAACGTCAATGGCTCCGGAGGCTGAAATGAAACCGTACCGCATACCGCAACTGGCTAAACCTTACACAGACTACGACATGATTCAGCGGCATACGGATTTGCCGCCGTTTTCAGACGGTCGTGGTCATTTGTTATATATTTTTTTAAGTCACGGTTCACCTGCAGATCTGAAGGGCGTAGAACTGTTCACGCTCGTAACCGGATTGGTTCAGCTGGGGCTGGATACCCATGAATCGATCGACCGTACACAGGTGGAGCCTGACAGAGATCTCATGCGATCCCGGCAGCTTAAGGTACTGGCTGGTGATTACTTCAGCAGCTGGTTTTATCACCTGCTGGCCAAGCGTGAGCAGATAGAGATGGTGGGTATTTTAAGTACCGCCGTTGCGGATGTTAACGTGATGAAGGCCAATCTGTACAGCAAGATGAAATCCATGATCCTTTCCGCGGAACAATATTTGCGACACACGGTACAGCTCAATATGAGGCTGTTTCTTTCTTTTACACCGATGATTGAGGAACCGTTTAAAGAGTTGTGGGAAAGACTGCTTGCCGAATTCAGCCAATACGAAACTGTCCTTTTGGAGCTGCGCCGTGGAGATGATACGGTAAATGCTGTGGATGGCTATTGCTACTTGAAGGTATTGGAATCTGCTGCAGAAGATGAACGGCGGAGGCTGCTCGAGAAAGATATAGACCTTAAGGATTGGAAGAAGCTCAAGATGAAATACAAATGTGACTCGTTGCTAACGGACAAGCTGCATGGGTCGGTCCAGTCTATTCAGGGGTTACTGCAGGGTGTCAAGGACGAAATCCTGCTCAGCGAGCTCAGTGCTGCGCTCGACCGCCTTCTTCTGCATATGAAAATTTCCGGTCAAGCTGCCGTGGAGGGTTAGGGAATGACAATAGAGAAAACGACCACACTCAGTGATCAAGGCACCAAACCCAAAGAACAGTTTGTGCATTCCGTCTTTGAGAGTATTGCTGGTAAGTATGATTTGATGAATGACATATTGAGCTTCCGCAGGCACAAGGCTTGGCGTAAGTTCACCATGCGGAAGATGGGGATGAAGCCCGGGGACTCTGCGGTTGATCTGTGCTGCGGCACCTGTGATTGGAGCATCGCGCTCGCAGAAGCCAGCGGGAACGGCTCTGTTATGGGGCTGGATTTTAGTGCGGGGATGCTGGAAGTAGGCCGGCGTAAAGTGGAGGCCCGTCATCTTCAGGATCAGATTTCGCTGGTACAGGGCAACGCCATGGAGCTTCCTTTTGGCGATAACTCATTTGATTATGCAACGATAGGCTTTGGACTCCGCAATGTTCCAGATCCGGTTCAGGTATTAAACGAAATGAAACGTGTGGTGAAGCCGGGAGGCATGGTAGTTTGCCTGGAATTGTCCAAACCGATGAAGCAGCCGTTCAAAGGCATCTATTATTTTTATTTCCAGCGTGTTCTTCCACTCCTTGGCAAACTCTTCGCGAAGAGATATGAACAATACAAATGGCTTCCTGAATCACTCGCCTTGTTCCCGGACAGAAAGCAACTAGAAGTGATTTTCCGTGAAACCGGACTGCAAAAAGTGGAATCCTTCCCCTTGACCGGAGGCATCGCTGCACTACATATTGGGCTCAAGGAGAATTGTAATGCTTAAGAAAATCGGCATTTTTTTACAAATGATTAAATTTGAACATACCGTATTTGCTTTACCCTTCGCCTTCATGGGCGCATTACTTGGTTCAGTAGTGATGTTCGGAGCCCTGCCTTCCTGGGGGCAAATCGGTTGGATTGTTATCGCAATGTTCGGAGCCCGCAGCGCAGCCATGGGATTGAACCGGTTAATTGACCGGATTAGTGACGCCAAAAATCCCCGTACAGCCGGAAGAGCCATTCCTGCCGGACTGCTCAAGGTTGGCGAAGTAACCCTGTTTATTGCGTTTTCATTCTTTTTGCTGTTCTGGGCCGCGTTTAAGCTGAATCCTTTGTCGGCTAAGTTGCTGCCGGTCGCTGTATTCCTTCTTGTTTTTTATTCGTTCACCAAGCGTTTCACCTGGGCATGCCATCTGATTCTAGGTTTGACGATCGCTCTGGCTCCTCTTGGCGGCTGGGTTGCCGTTACAGGTACAGTGGATTGGACTGCCATGGTTTTCTATTTCACGATTGTATTCTGGACGGCTGGATTTGATATCATTTACTCCTGTCAAGATGTTGAATTCGATAAGAATGAAGGACTATACTCCATTCCTGTCCGTTTTGGCGTTCCCAGAGCACTGACCATTGCTAAGGTGTTTCATATTCTTACGGGTGCTGGTTTTGTGTCGCTGCTGTTCATTACCGACTTAAGCTGGTGGTATGTCGCAGGGATGCTTATTGCCTACATTATTCTTTTTTATGAGCATCATATTGTGTCTCCGAGCGACCTTAGCCGGTTGCAGACAGCATTCTTCACCATGAATGGTGTGCTGAGCATCGTAGTTTTTTCATTTACTCTGATTGACCTGGTGGTGCAGTTTTACAAATGAATGAGCTTAAAGCGAAAAACTTTGTCGTAGGCATTACGGGAGCGAGCGGCGGTATTTATGGTGTCCAGTTAACCAAAGTCCTCCTTTCGCTGGGGCACTCGGTCCATTTGGTGGTAAGCAATGCCGGGTGGCGTGTTTTTAAGGAAGAGCTCGGCTTTGCCGCCTCAGACCGGGAAGGGTTTCTGAACGAACAGTTCGGAGACTGTCCCGGTTCTCTGCATTATCACCCGATTGCCGATATCGGCGCTTCTATTGCCAGCGGCTCTTTCCGAACCGAAGCCATGATTATTATGCCTTGTTCTATGGGAACACTGTCTGCTGTAGCTCAGGGCAGTTCTGATAATTTGATGACCCGGGCTGCGGATGTCATGATGAAGGAAGGCCGCCCACTTGTACTCGTCCCCCGGGAAACACCTCTGCATGCAATACATCTGGAAAATATGCTGAAGCTGTCCCGCCTCGGGGTGAAAATGATTCCGGCGATGCCCGCATTTTATTTTGGCCCCACAACCGTAGAGGATCTGATTAACTTTATGGTGGGCAAGGTGCTCGACAGCTTGAACATTGAGCATTCATTATTTCGCAGATGGGGGGATGAAGGATGAGCCATCCGAAACCTACCGTTATCGGTAAAATCAGCTATACGAACTCATGGCCGGTATTTCACAATTTTCACCCATCGAGGTTAAGCTTCCCCGCAAAGATGGTGAGTGAGGTGCCAGCCATTCTTAATCAGGGGATGGCCAGCGGAAACATCCAAGTAGGAGCGCTCTCTTCCTTCGCATATGCAGCCGCAAGCGAACGTCTGCTGCTTCTGCCGGATCTGTCCGTAAGTTCTGATGGTCCTGTAAAATCCATCCTGCTGTTCTCAAGGGTGCCGATTGCACAGATTGCTTCAGGAACAATTGCCGTAACAAATACTTCCGCTACATCGGTCAATTTGCTTAAAATCCTGCTGCAGAAAGCGATGGGCGGCAATCCGGAATATATTAGTGCTGTCCCTGATCTGGATAAGATGATGGCACAGGCTGATGCCAGCCTGCTCATTGGCGATAATGCAATCAGGGCTTCTTGGCAGGATCAGGGCTATATCGTTACGGATCTTGGGGAGCTGTGGAAGGAATGGACCGGACTGGGGATGACCTTTGCCGTCTGGGCTGTAAACCGGGAGGCAGCCGAAATGAGGCCTAAGGCAATTGCTGAAATAGCCGAAGCCTTTGTGGAGAGCAAGATACTCGGCCAGCGGAACCTTGCACCCATTATCCGTGAGGCATGCACAGCTATCGGGGGAACAGCAGCCTTTTGGGACGGTTACTTCCGTAATTTGAGTTATGACTTTGGGGAAAGGCAACAGGAGGGTCTGAGTCTGTATTTCCACTACGCTTACGAGCTAGGCTTATTGCTACGGGAAGTGAAGATGGAGATTTGGAGCCATAATCTGCTGACACGGGTGAAAGAATGAAACGAATTCAAATGTTTGGACTGCTGAACAAAGATATGGATCAGATTGAAAAGGAACTCTACCGCAGCGTGCAGGGCGATGATGAACTGCTGGCAGAGACATCCCTTCATCTGCTGAAGGCAGGCGGCAAAAGGCTGCGCCCTGTCTTTGTGCTGATGGGCGGTAAATTCGGGAAATATGATCTGGAGAAGCTGAAGCGGATTGCTATTCCCTTGGAGCTGATCCACAGCGCTTCGCTCGTCCATGACGATGTGATTGATGATGCAGAGCTGCGGCGCGGGGAACAGACTGTCAAAGCAAAATGGGGCGACAAAATTGCCATGTACACCGGGGACTACATATATGCCAAAGCGCTAGTGATGACCTCAGAGTTGAGTAATCCGAGAATACACCAAATCCTCTCCAGAGCGATGGTGGAAATGTCTATCGGAGAGATGGAGCAGATCCGTGATTTCTTCAACAGTGAGCAGAGTGTGCGCCATTATCTGCGGCGCATCCGCCGGAAGACTGCCCTGCTGATTGCTATCAGCTGCCAACTGGGAGCGTTGGCCGCCGATGCAGAGCCGGGTACGGCTAAACTGCTCTACGATTACGGATATAATGTTGGTATGGCGTTTCAGATCCGTGACGATCTGCTCGATCTTTCCGGGACGGAAAAGCAAATTGGCAAACCGCCGGGCAGCGATATGCGGCAGGGCAATATCACTCTGCCGGTGATTTACAGCCTGGAGGACCATCAGATTCGCGGTCCATTGCTTACAGAACTGGCTTCTATCCGTGAAGGGCATAGCGGAGTGGGACGCGCCATAGATCTGATTCTATCGGGCGAAGGCATATCCAGAGCAGAAGAGCTGGCATCCCGCTACATATCCAAGGCCCTTGCGGCGCTGGATCAACTTCCAAGCAACAGAACCAAGCGCAACCTGAAGGATATCGCTTTTTTTGTGACTGGTAGAGCTTACTAATTGAAATACTACAAATATTAAGCGTTCACAGATGGCGTGCTTTCTGATACTATCAAAAAAACAGCTAATTTTTTTTCGGAATAACAGAAAATGGAGAGTGACTCTATGGAGCAAACGTATCTGATGATTAAGCCGGATGGGGTACAACGCGGCCTGATCGGGCGAATTGTGACCCGACTGGAGGATAAGGGATTTAAGCTGGTTGCCGGCAAGCTAATTTCCGTTACGGAAGAGCAGGCGAAGAAGCATTATGCAGAACATGAAGGGAAAGACTTTTTTCCTGAATTGGTACGTTTTATCACCTCTGGGCCGGTATTCGCCATGGTATGGGAAGGCGATGATGTAGTAGCATTATCCCGTATCATGATCGGTAAGACTAAGGTTGGAGAAGCTTTGCCGGGTACAATCCGTGGGGATTTTGCCAGTCATACGCCTCTGAATCTGATTCATGGTTCGGATTCACCGGAAAGCGCAAAGCGTGAAATTGCCAACTTCTTTGCTCCGGCTGAGCTGGCAGATTACACTAAAGACATCGCAGCCTGGATGTAGTATCAGGCGGGAGGCAGGGGAAATGAATGGCTGAACGAGAAGAAACATCAACTGCAGAAGACCGGGATTACTCTGGTTTTATTCATAATGTTAAGCAGAGCACTGGAATTGATCTGGCCCAGTACAAGGAAGCGCAGATGAAACGTCGTCTGACCACGCTGCGTACCAAGAATGGCTATCCGTCTTTTAGTGATTTTTTTGCAGCAATGATGAAGGATAAAGCACTGTTCTATGAATTTCTGGACCGTATGACCATCAATGTCTCGGAATTCTGGCGCAATCCTAACCGCTGGGAGGTTCTGCGGGATAACATTCTGCCTGAGCTTCAGCGTTCGGGCCGCAAACTGAAACTATGGAGTGCGGCCTGCTCAACTGGTGAAGAGCCTTACACACTGGCCATGATTCTCTCGGACAAAAATATTCTGGCCCAGACTGGAATTCTGGCGACGGACATTGATGACGGTGCGCTGGCCAAAGCAAAGCAGGGCATTTATCTGGAGCGTTCGCTGAAGGATGTGCCGAAGGATGTCGCCGGCCGCTATTTTACACCGGAAGGGCCTGTGTACAAGGTCAGTGAAGGACTTAAAAAAAATATAGACTTCCGCAAGCAGAACCTGCTGCTGGACAAGTTTGATGAAGGCTTCGATTTGATTATCTGCCGCAATGTTATGATTTATTTTACAGAAGAGGCCAAAAACAAGTTGTACCACAAGTTCTCGGCAAGCCTTCGTCCGGGCGGATATTTATTTGTGGGCAGTACAGAGCAGATTTTCACACCGGCACAGTACGGATTTGAGTCGACGGAGACGTTCTTTTACCGTAAGAAATAATTGAATACGTATACTTTCGCATGGTTTCAGTGATACTGGGGAGTAGAAATGATTACGTGCGCCATACGAAAGGTCGTTCATTCCAATGGATAAAAGTAAGGTCATTGACGCCTACAGACGCGGCTTCCTGACCGTCCGTGAATGCGGACAAATTCTTGGTGTCGAAGAGCGGCAGCTGCAAAGTCTGCTCATGCTCGAAGAGGGTAAGTCGGCATGTATGCCTTCCGTCCGGAAAATCGGCAGTTGATTGCAGGGGCCCGTTATGGGTACAATACAGCGTCGTCTTTACTCGCAAGAGTGGGGACGGCGCTGTTCTTTTTTGTGCTGACAGAGGGTATGCCGGACGTATCCCTTTCTTGTCAAAGCGGATTCCCTATACTATAATGAGCAAAGACATTTAACATTTTAGCGGTTTACAGTTTAAAAGTGTGAAGGGGGAACGCAGCATGAGTTTACGCTATTTAACAGCGGGGGAAACGCACGGCCCCCAGCTAACAGCCATTATTGAAGGACTGCCCAGCAATTTGACACTTAATTTTGAAGAGCTTAATTTTCAACTGCAACGACGGCAAAAAGGGTACGGGCGTGGACGCCGGATGCAGATTGAGAAGGATACTGCAGAAATCGTCGGCGGCGTGCGCCATGGTAATACAACAGGTGCTCCGGTGGCTCTGGTGGTTGAGAATAAAGATTGGACGCACTGGAAAAATATTATGAATATCGAACCTATTCCTGGCAGCGATGAAGAGAAGCGCCGCGTCAACCGTCCGCGTCCTGGACATGCGGATCTGAATGGCGGATTGAAGTATAACCTGACCGACTTGCGTAATGTTCTGGAGCGCTCCAGTGCCCGTGAAACGGCTGCTAGAGTAGCTGTTGGGGCAGTAGCCCGTCAGTTGCTCGCTGCGTTCGGAGTAAAGATCGCGGGACAGGTTATCCGGATCGGTGAAATTGAGGTGCCTGCCAATGATCTGCCTATCGATGAGTTGATTGAGCAGACTGAAGCTTCTTCGGTGAGAGTGGTGGATAAAGAGACTGAGCAAAAGATGGAAGCCTACATAGACATGATCAAGGAGGAAGGCGACTCCATTGGCGGTATTGTGGAATGTATCGTCGAGGGCCTGCCTGTCGGTCTGGGGAGCTATGTGCAGTATGACCGCAAGCTGGATAGTGCCATTGCTGGAGCAGTAATGTCCATCAATGCCTTCAAAGGTGTTGAAATCGGCATTGGCTTTGAAGTAGGCAAGCTGCGGGGCTCCCAGGTTCATGATGAGATCATGTATGAAGCTTCCCGGGGATACTACCGGGCAAGCAATCGTCTGGGCGGCTTTGAAGGCGGAATGACTAATGGAATGCCGGTTGTGGTCCGCGGAGTCATGAAGCCTATTCCGACGCTGTATAAGCCGCTGCAGAGTGTAGATATTGACACCAAAGAGCCATTCACTGCCCAGGTGGAACGTTCCGACGCTTGTGCTGTACCGGCTGCTTGTGTAGTTCTTGAGAATGTGGTGGCCTGGGAAATCGCCAAGGCATTTCTGGATAAGTTTGGCGGGGACTCCATCGAGGAGATCAGAGCCAATTATAATAGCTACCAGGCGCAACTGGAGAGCTACTGATGGTGCGCAGTATTACGGTAGACTTAGGTGAACGTTCCTATCCGATCCATATTGGCAGCGGACTCCTTCGGGACATCGGGCAGCAATGTGTTCAGGCTGGATTCCCGCTCCGAAGTCCACTCCTCGTTGTCAGCGACAGTGAAGTGGCTCCGCGTTACCTTCCGGTGGTAGAGGCCGCCCTGCAGGAACAGGGATATACTGTAGTTAGCCACGTTATTGAAGCCGGTGAAGCGTCGAAATCCCTTGCTGTGTATGAAGAAGTTATTACTACGGCAATTGAGGCCGGTCTGGACCGCAGTTCTGCGGTACTTGCACTGGGTGGCGGTGTAGTTGGAGATTTGGCGGGTTTTGTTGCCGCATCCTACATGCGGGGAATAGGGTTCGTTCAGATTCCTACTACCATTCTGGCCCACGACAGCAGTGTGGGAGGGAAGGTAGCAGTTAACCACCCCCTGGCGAAGAATATGATCGGAGCTTTTTATCAGCCAACGATGGTAGTCTATGATCTGGATACCCTGAGTACATTACCGCCGCGCCAAGTTTCTTCCGGATTAGCCGAAGTGGTGAAGCATGGTCTGATTCTGGACCGTGAATTTGCTTACTGGTGCCGTGAGCATGCTTCTGAGCTCCTCGCACTGAATGCTGAGGCGCTGGGTTATGCTCTGGAACGCGGGTGTGCAATCAAGGCTGAAGTCGTTGGCAATGATGAGCACGAGCATGGGCAAAGAGCGATTCTGAACCTCGGACATACGATCGGACACGCCATAGAAGCGGTAGGCGGATATGGAGTATTTCTCCATGGTGAAGCTATTGCTATCGGAATGGCCGGGTCTGCGCTTTTAGCTGCCAAGCTAGGCCGGGATCAAGTTATTTATGAGGATACCATTTCGATGCTGTCCGCACTTGGGCTGCCTGTAAAGCTGCCTGCGGAGTACAGCGAGGATGAATTAATGGAAGCGATGATGCATGACAAGAAATTCAAGGAAGGCAAGATGACTTTTATTGTACCGGATTCTATCGGGGCTGTCAGTATCATAAATGATGTGCAGCAAAGTGCCGTCCGTGAGGTCATCTCGCAGCTTAAGAAGGAGGGAAGCCCGTGGTGAACCGGGGTATTCGCGGTGCAACGACCGTATCCAATAATGAGGAAAACGAGATTTTGCGTGAAACGGTTGTACTTCTGCGGGAAATTGTAGAGCGTAATGATGTCATTGCGGAAGATATCTGCAGTGTGTGGATTACCGTCACTGGTGATCTGGATGCGACCTTTCCGGCACGGGCTATTCGTGAAATTGAAGGCTGGGATCTGGTGCCTTTGATGTGCTCTGTGGAAATACCCGTCAAAGGCGGCCTGCCTAAGTGCATCCGGCTGATGGTGCAGGTGAACACGGACAAGTCACAACGGGATATCCGTCATGTCTATCTGAATGAAGCCCAGAGGCTTCGTCCGGATCTCTAACAGAAGAAGTAACAATTTATCTGTACGGGGTTGCCATAGACCAAAGTCATCATGTATAGTGTAGTTAGCCGAGTGAAGCAGAGTTTAGTTTAGATGAGATGAGTATAGTTGAGCAGAGTGCAGGATTTTAGTTGAGTACAGGCATACCGTTTGTTTGCAGATCTCTTTTTGGGGTACCCTTTGGTGCTGATTTTGCACTATAGTTGTATTCATTAATGGGATTAGTGCAACCATTCAGATGGTTTTATGCCGGTCCTTTGCGCTTTTTCATATACTTACTTACACAAACCTCTACTTCGGTAGAGGTTTTTCTGTATTTCGGACAATATAAACCAACATCCCAAGGAGGTATCCCAAGTGACCCATCCAAGAGTAGAAGAAGTGCTGTCTCTGTCCCGGGAATATAATCTGATTCCTGTAGTGAAAAGGCTGCTCGCCGATATGGAGACACCCATCCGGTTATTCTCGCGTTTTGCCGAGCAGGATCGGGCATTTTTGCTGGAAAGTGTAGAGGGCGGGATCCAATGGGCACGATATTCTTTTATCGGTAGTGAGCCCTTCCTGATGATTTCCGGTAAAAAGGGTGTGATCCATGTTGAGGTCGGTGGAGAGAAGAGACAGGTGCTCGGCAAACCCATTGAGGAACTGAAAGCACTGCTTCGCTCCTACCGCAGTCCTAAGCTGGAAGGGATGCCTCCATTTACCGGCGGTGCTATTGGATTCTTCGGATATGACTTGCTGCAGTATTATGAAAAGCTGTCGTCCCATGCAGTGGACGATTTGAACATGGATGATATCCGGTTCATGTTCTGCGACCGTATTATTGTGTTCGATCATGTGAAGCAGCAAATTCTGCTGGTGGGAAACCTGCACATCAAGGACGGCGATACGGACTCTGATATCCGAGCCGGGTATGAAGAGCTGAGCCGCCGCTTAGAGGATATGGCTGAAGAACTGCAAAAGGAAGGTCCCAAAGAGAACGTCAACCGACGCAGCATTCCCCAGGACATCGAACTTGGTGAGATTCATTCTAATCTTACCAAAGAACAATATATCAGCAATGTGGAACAGGCGAAGGAATACATCCGGGCCGGGGATATTTTTCAGGTAGTGCTGTCCCAGCGGCTGCATATTGAAACTGAAGTATCACCCCTGCATGTCTACCGGATGCTGCGTACGCTCAACCCTTCGCCTTATATGTATTACCTGAAAATGGATGAAGAAATTATCGTGGGCACTTCACCCGAGGCCTTGGTCAAGGTCGATGGAAACCGTGTAGAGACCCGTCCAATTGCCGGAACGCGGCCCCGCGGAGAGAATGAAGCACAGGACCGGGCCCTGACCGCTGAACTGCTGGAGGATGAGAAGGAACGGGCGGAACACCTGATGCTGGTGGATCTGGGCCGTAATGACCTCGGGAGGGTTTCAAAATTTGGTACGGTGAAATGCGATTCCTTCATGGAAATAGAGAAATACTCGCATGTGATGCATATGGTCTCCAATGTGTCAGGCACACTTGACGAGGGTAAAAATTTCTTCGATGCCTTCCTATCATGTCTGCCGGCAGGTACGGTTTCCGGTGCTCCGAAGCTGCGGGCGATGGAAATTATCGCAGAGCTAGAACAGGAAGCAAGAGGTGCATACGCCGGAGCTATAGGGTATCTCGGATTTTCCGGAAATATGGATTCCTGTATTACAATCCGCACCATTATTTTCCGTAAAGGACGTGCTTATGTTCAGGCTGGGGCGGGAATTGTCTGGGATTCTGTACCGGAGAAGGAATATGAAGAGACGGTCAACAAAGCTAAAGGGATGCTGAAGGCCATTCGGATGGCAGAGGCTATGTTTCCGTCAGAGATCAAAGAAAAACAGGTTATCAACCAGGATTACATGTATGAATATACCCCTTGATCAGGGATGACCCATTATAGAAGCTAATGGATAATGATGAGGAGGAGACAATGATGGATGCAAGCCAATTGATTCAAGCAGGAATAGCCGCTCTGATCGAGGGCCGGGATCTGAACCGCGTGCAGGCGCGCGAGATTATGGGTACAATTATGGAAGGATCGGCCTCAGCGGCACAGATAGGTTCTCTGCTGACCGCGCTGCGGATCAAGGGGGAAACGGTTGAAGAGATCACCGGCTTCGCGGAAGCGATGCGGGGATTCAGCACACATGTACTTACAGAACGCTCACAGCTTCTGGATACGTGCGGAACCGGAGGCTCCGGCATTCATAAGTTCAATATATCCACAGCCTCGGCGATAATATCTTCCGCAGCTTCCGTCCGGGTAGCCAAGCACGGTAACCGTTCGGCATCGGGCAGAGCGGGCAGCGCCGATGTGCTTGAGGCGCTTGGAGTTAATATTCATCTAAATGCAGACCAGGCCGTTCAGTGTTTGGAAAGTATAGGTATATGCTTCCTGTTTGCCCAAATCTATCATCCATCGATGAAGCATGCCGCAGCCCCCCGAAAAGAACTCGGGTTCCGTACGGTGTTCAATATGTTGGGGCCGCTTACTAATCCGGCAGGGGCTGACCGTCAGTTGATGGGTATCTACGACCGGGACAAAACAGAAATTGTAGCTAATGTCCTGAAAGAGCTGGGATCCAAGCGGGCGATGATCGTGAGCAGTCTGGATGGTCTGGATGAGATCAGTATTTCAGCACCCACGCAGGTGTCCGAATTGAAGAATGGTGTAGTAACCACTTATGAGATTAATCCACAGGAACTGGGATTAAGCACGCATCCGCTGGAGGATGTGCTTGGCGGTGACGCGGCGGAGAATGCGGCTATAATCACCGGTGTGCTGCAAGGCGGATTGAATCCATACCGTGATATTGTTCTTGCCAATGCAGGTGCCTGCATTTATGTGGCTGGACTTGCAGAGACATTAAAAGAAGGTGTAGATAAGGCTAGGACTGTCGTGGATTCCGGTGCTGCGCTGCTGAAGCTGGAACAACTTAAAGCCATGACGAAGGAGCTTGATTATGTATCTTGAACGGATTGTCGCCACCAAATACAAGGAAGTAGAAGCCTTGAGTAAAACGTTCTCCATTGAGGAGGCCAAGGGGCAGATTGCAGTACTGCCACCAACAAGAGGGTTCCGCAATGCGCTCACGAAATCGCGGAACCGATCTATGGGTCTGATTGCAGAGGTGAAGAAAGCTTCGCCTTCCAAAGGATTGATCCGGGCGGATTTCGATCCGGTATCCATAGCTAAGGGCTATGCGGCGGGAGGAGCGGATTGTCTATCAGTCCTAACGGATAAGGACTATTTTCAAGGCAGTAGCTCATATCTTCAGCAGATAAGGGAAGCCGTTAATCTTCCATTGCTGCGCAAGGATTTTATCATTGATGAACGTCAAATCTACGAAGCGCGCCTCCTGGGGGCGGATGCCATATTGCTCATAGCAGCGATTTTGACACCAGAACAACTGACTTCTTTCACCGACACAGCGGCGGAGCTGGGACTTGATATTCTGATTGAGGTTCATGACCGGAGCGAGCTGGAAACAGTCCTGGCTACCGGCAAGATAGATCACCCGGGGGTTCTACTGGGCATTAACAACCGGAATTTGCGAACATTCGAAACCGCATTAGCCACAACAGCGGAACTTACTGCGCTTCTTCCCGTCTCAGTTCCTGTAATCAGCGAGAGTGGAATAGCCGGACCTGCTGATATCGATTATCTGAAGACTACAGGAGCGATCGGTGTTCTGGTGGGAGAGTATCTGATGCGCAAGCCGGATGTGGAACAGGCTGTGCACGAACTGCTGGGTTCGCTGCCGGAAGGAAAGGAACGTGCCGCACATGGCTGAGGCGGTGGTAAAAATCTGTGGACTTCAGGACGTTGAAGTGCTAAAATCTATGAAGCGATTACCTCTGGATTATGTAGGATTTGTGTTTGCTGAGAGCCGCCGCAAGGTCAGTCCTGAGCATGCATCAGAGCTCATAGCTGAACTTGCTGGATGGGAGAACGGGAAGCCCCCTCTTGCGGCTGGAGTGTTTGTGAATCCTTCACTTGATGAGCTAGCCTCAATACTTTCTACGGTGCCACTGGATGTTGTTCAGCTGCATGGCCAGGAGAGTGCAGACTATTGCCGGGCCGTTAAAGCAGCTTTTCCCCAGGTGCAGGTATGGAAGGCTCTTTCTGTAGCCGATAGTGAAGCTAACTCTGCCGGGAACGGGCCTCAGACTTTGCAGCATTATGCCGGTGCCATAGATGCCCTGCTGCTGGATACATATGACCCGGCCGGCAGCGGCGGTTTGGGGCGAACATTTGAGTGGGAGAGGATTCCGGCATATCAACAGACAGCATCTGAATATGGTCTGCCTTTATTTGTAGCCGGTGGACTGCATCCGGATAATGTGCGTGAACTGTTGGATGACTATGCTCCATATGGTGTGGATGTTTCAAGCGGAGTAGAGAGCGATGGAATGAAGGACATCGTTAAAATAACAGCTTTTGTGGAAAGGGTGAAGCAATCATGATACAAGTACCGGACAAGAATGGACGTTTTGGTTCTTTTGGAGGCCGCTTCGTTCCTGAAACGTTGATGACTGCACTGATCGAGCTGGAGGAGGCCTATAACAGGTTTTCCGCAGATCCGGCTTTTCAGAAGGAAGTAGATTATCTGCTCAAGCAATACTCCGGTCGTGAGACCCCTCTGTATTATGCTGAGCGCCTCAGCAAGCATCTGGGAGCGGCTAAAATATATTTAAAACGTGAAGACCTTAACCATACCGGAGCACACAAAATCAACAATGCAATCGGCCAGGGCATCCTTGCCAAAATGATGGGTAAAACCAAAGTGATCGCCGAAACCGGGGCAGGCCAGCATGGGGTTGCCACGGCTACAGTAGCTGCTCTGCTAGGGATGGAATGTAAGGTGTTCATGGGTGAAGAGGATACTCGCCGTCAGGCTTTGAACGTGTTCCGTATGAAGCTGCTAGGGGCAGAAGTCATTCCTGTGACCTCCGGTTCGCGGACGCTCAAGGACGCAGGGAATGAAGCGCTCCGCTACTGGGTGAGCAACGTTGAGGACACCTTCTACGTGCTAGGTTCCGCTGTAGGTCCTCATCCATACCCGATGATGGTCCGCAATTTCCAGCGGATTATCGGCGATGAGACGCGTCGGCAGATTCTGGAAGCCGAAGGAAGGCTGCCGGATCTTCTGGTAGCGGCAGTAGGAGGAGGCAGCAACGCGATCGGAATGTTCTACCCGTTCATGGAGGATGAGCAGGTGGGGATGATTGGGGTGGAAGCTGCCGGCAAAGGCGTTGATACTCCGTTCCATGCGGCTACCATGAGTAAAGGGACCCAAGGGGTTTTCCAGGGTTCACTTAGTTATCTGCTTCAGGATGAACATGGACAGGTACAGGAGGCACATTCGATCTCGGCTGGACTGGACTATCCGGGAGTAGGCCCAGAGCATTCCTATCTTAAGGATGTTCATCGTGCCCAATATGTGCCGGTTACGGATGATGAAGCTCTGGAAGCCCTGAAACTGCTATGCGTAACAGAAGGTATTATTCCGGCTCTTGAATCTGCCCATGCTATCGCGCATGTAACGAAGCTCGGACCGACTCTGACCAAGGATGATATCGTGGTCATCTGTTTGTCGGGACGCGGGGACAAAGACGTTGAATCCATCATGGCCTACACGGAAGGAGCGGGTAAGTGATGACAACCGAAACAACGAACCGGATGGATTTGACCTTCCGCAAGCTGAAAGAGGAGGGCCGGACGGCGCTAATTCCTTTCTTGACTGTAGGCGACCCGGATCTGGAGACAACGCTTGCGATCATCGCTGAGCTGGAGGCGGCAGGCGCAGATATCCTGGAGCTGGGTGTGCCTTACTCTGATCCGCTGGCAGACGGTCCGGTGATTCAGCGGGCTTCATCCAGAGCGCTGCGCGGCAATATACATCTTCGCACCTGTATGGAAACTGCGCTGAAAGCACGCCAGGCAGGCAGTAAGCTGCCATTTATCCTGTTTACTTATTACAATCCAGTCATGCAAATGGGGCTGGACAACTTTTTCTCTCTGCTCGATGCCCATGAGATCAGTGGTTTGATTATTCCTGATCTTCCGGTGGAAGAGTCAGAGGATATGCGTGAGCGGAGCCGGACTGCCGGGGTAAATCTGATTCCGCTTGTAGCACCAACCTCCAGCGAACGTATTGCCCGGATTGTCTCAGGGGCCAGTGGTTTCGTCTACTGCGTCTCCTCGCTTGGAGTCACAGGAGAACGGTCTACCTTTCATACCGGGGTGGATGAATTCATAGCATCTGTCCGGCTAGCTACTGATCTTCCTGTGGCGGTAGGTTTTGGCATATCGACCGGAGAACAGGTAGCACGTTTTGCCCGCATCTGCGATGGAGTAGTAGTAGGCAGTGCTATTGTCCGCAAGGTCGAGGATGTCATACCCCTTCTGGATAATCCGGCTACCCGAAGTGAAGGCCTGTTGCAAATTCGTGAATTTGTGGCACAATTGAAACCATAACGTCTGCTGGCAGACCTGTACCCGTTGTAATATTTATGGAGAGCGAGGACCTTTCATGAATCCGAAACCGAATATCGTTAACCTCCCTGTGTACAAACCGGGAAAGCCTATTGAGGAAGTAAAGAAGGAGCTTGGTTTAAGCGATGTCATTAAGCTGGCTTCGAACGAAAACCCGTATGGTTCTTCACCAAGTGCTAGAGCTGCGATCATGGCAGAGCTCGATAATCTGTATCTCTATCCTGACGGCTCGGCGGCCGAATTGACTGCTGCACTGGCTGATCATCTTGGTGTGCAGAGCGACAATATCATCTTTGGCTGCGGCTCCGATGAGATTATCGCCTTGATAGCCCGTGCGTTTTTCCTGCCGGGAGACGAGACGATTATGGCAGACCAGACCTTTTCCGTATATAAAAGCAATGCTGATATTGAAGGCGCCGTCTCCATTGAAGTACCTCTGGTAAATGGTACACATGATTTGGATGCCATGCTGGCCCGCATTACAGAGCGCACCAAAATCATCTGGATCTGCAACCCCAATAACCCGACCGGAACGATTGTACCGGAGGAAGCGCTTGTCACTTTCCTGAATGCTGTACCGTCAGGGGTGATGGTTGTTCTGGATGAGGCTTATTTTGAATATGTGACTGATCTTTCGTATTCCAATGGAATTAAGCTGCTTGAATCCTATCCGAACCTGGTTGTACTGCGGACATTCTCCAAAATTTATGGCCTGGCTGCACTGCGTATCGGCTATGGGGTGGCGAGTCCGACGATTATTTCGTTGATTAACAAGGTTCGGGAGCCGTTTAATACTACACGTCTGGCACAGGCCGGAGCATTGGCTGCACTGGCTGATCAGGAGTATGTACAGGAATGCCGCCGTCTTAACAGTGCAGGTATCGTGCAGCTCCAGGCTGAATTCAAACGGCTGGACCTTGCATCCTTCCCGGCACATGGGAACTTCATTATGGTGGATGTACGAAAACCGGCTGTTGATGTTTTTGATGCATTGCTACGGCAGGGGATCATTGTCAGAGCAGGGCACAAGCTGTACCCTACCTATATTCGTGTAACCGTCGGTTCGGCGGAACAGAATAAGGCGTTTATTACTGCATTGGAACAGGCGCTCCAGGAACAGGGAGTACAGGTCTAAGGACCAACTGACAAGACGAATCTACAGAAGGCGGGTAGTTCAAAGAACATGACGACAAAAATAGCAATTTTCGGTGTCGGTCTGATCGGAGGCTCACTGGCCCTTTGCTTCAAAGGCAAGGAGGGCCTGACCGTTACAGGCCATGCCCACCGTCCTGAATCGGCAAAAAAGTACGTCAGCAGAGGCGTGGTCGATCAAGCCACACTTTCTCTTGAGGAAGCGGCGCTGGACGCTGATTTCATTTTTTTGTGCGTGCCTGTAGGCATGCTGGAAGATTACTTGCAACGGCTTAGTAAACTTCCTTTGAAGCCCGGTTGTATCATTACGGATGTTGGCAGCACCAAGGCCACAATTGCCGCCTGTGCGGTTTCACTGGACCTGCCCGGGGTTCATTTTATTGGCGGGCATCCGATGGCCGGTTCAGAACGCTCCGGTGTGGAGGCTGCATCTTCAATGTTGTTCGAGAATGCCTATTATGTCCTGACACCGCCGCCGGAAGTGCCGGAGGAAGCGTATCAGGCCCTTGAAGCTTTGCTTCTACATACCAAAGCGCAGATTGTCCGGCTTAATCCGGAGCGCCATGACGAGATTGTCGGGGCCATCAGCCATTTGCCGCATATTATTGCAGTTGCACTGGTGAATCAGATCCGCGCATATGACGATACCGATTCCCTGTACAGCACTTTGGCGGCAGGCGGCTTCCGTGATATCACAAGAATTGCCTCCAGTGATCCAATCATCTGGCGTGATATTCTGCTGAACAACCGCTCAGTCATGCTTCGTCTGCTGAGGGATTGGAGTGATGAGGTTTCTTCGTTCGTTCAATTGCTGGAGAAAGCGGATGGGGAAGGCATTGAAGAAGCCTTTCTTGAAGCAGGTGCTTTCCGCAGCCAATTGCCGGAACGGCGCAAAGGAATGATTACTCCGCTGTTTGATCTGCATATCGATGTTCCCGATCATCCGGGAATTATCGGACGGATCGCTACGGAGCTGGGTGATCAGGGCATCAACCTTAGCAATGTTCAGATTATCGAGAGCCGGGAGGATGTTCCAGGTATTATGCGTCTGTCCTTCCGCCAGGAGAATGATATGGAGCGGGCGAAGATTCTGCTACAGCACCACGATTATACCGTGTACGTATAAGGCCAGTAGGGCTGGATAATATCCCCTTCAAGCAGTCACTCCTTCAACCCATACATCAGTATGTGGAAGAGTGGGCTTGAAGGGGTTTTGTTGCGGAAGGGTTTACCTCTGCGGGAGCGGAGAATAATTTTCGAGCGTATCCCAATGAGGTGTGGGAATGTTCGCTCTGCTCTTTAAATCATTGAAGGCTTGATATAATGCAGACATCTCGTCAGCGGACACTGCTTTATCACCCAGGAGAATTTTGCCGACAGGGGTGTACAGCATAAGCTTCAGCAGGATATAGAACATTTTCCGTTGTTCCCGGGCCAATTTGATTTGACTCGCAGGTGCAACAGTATATCCGAGCTTCTCCAAGACTTGATGGCCCTCATCTACAGCAGCTATGACATGATGAAGCAGCATGTTGTCTTTTATAGCTTTGCGTAAGTCCCCATTATATGAAGGGGCAATGAAATTCAGAGGCAGGATCATCACAAAGTGGCTTTTCAGCCATTCATCCATATGGTTATGGTAGACTAATTTATATTTCGTGTTCACAAAAGCTTGGTCAATCACCGCCCGCCAAGAAAGCTCCTCACCTAAACCGCCAATGGTCATTTGCACCTTTGGAGCGCGTACGCAGTTCACCCGGCCGTTCTCCCTCCAGCCAGCACTCAACTGAAACCCGAAGGCAACCTGTTTCTTCACCGGACTGTGGGTTTCCAGATAATCGCGCATCTCTGAGGGGCTGGCATTATTCCCTACGAGGACTATATGACTGCTATGGTTCGCTGCAAGAGCAGGCAGTACCGCTTGGAAATCCGGATATTTCATCACTACAAAAACAAGGTCGTAGATATCCTCTGGCTGCAATTCACTGATTACATTTACCTTATCTGCCGTGGTACGGAATTGGAAATAATGCCGGATAACATTCCCGTTCTTTTGCAATTCATCCAGTCGCCCTCCTCTGGCCAGCATGGTCACATTGTTGTCTCCGCGCACCAGTACATGGGCTAAATAACTTCCCAAAACTCCGGCCCCATACACCAATATTCTCATAAAATAGTCCCTCCGTATCATGTAACCTATTCTGCATATAAGTTTTTAAATAATCGTATTCATATTTAAAAATTAACACAGCTCGATTCTAGCCCTAACCCAAACCGTTTGTCAATAAGTTTTTAAATATATATCTCGATATTTCAAAACTAAGCGAATCATGATATTATTAAATGTATTAAAAAACGTGGGATGTGAGTGAAGCGGTATGAACAAATTTGAAATCAGAACACAAATCAAGAAAGATGCAATCATTGCAGCCGCCCTGAAGCTTTTCCAGGAAAAAGGCTTCATAGACGTCAGTATAAAAGACATTGCCGCTGAATCCGGCGTATCCTCTGTGTCACTATATAACTATTTCGGCAACAAAGAAGGGGTAGTCAGGGAATGTGCGAATGTCCTAATGCAGAATACCGTCCGCAAGGCCAAGGAACTTCTGGGCCAAAATATAAATTTTAAAGATAAAATGCTCCAGGCTTTGGAGATTTGTGCTGATCAGGATTATCAATTACTCACTTCCCCGGGCGCAGTAGAGGATCAGGTGTTGTCTAGTCTGTACAATGAAAACACAAACCGGATTAGAGTCGAAATCATAGAGGAGTTCATCGGGGTGGGGAAAAAGGAAGGGGTTATTGATGATTCTGTTTCTATGGAAACCATATTGGAATTATTAACAGTGTTTGGGTCGATCCAATCCTCCTGGGCGAAAAGTGAAAATTACAAGGATAAAATGGTAGAGCTTAACCGGCTGCTCTTGTTTGGATTAATCGGACGGTCTTAAATACAGGATTTAAACCGGTACGGGGCGGAAATTAGAAAATATGCTTTTCACCAGGGCTACTAAAAATAGACAAAAAAAGACCGCTTACATAATAAGCGGTTACAGTTCACAATTTCTTGGAACCGTGTAGTATTTGGATAGGAGTGGAGAGAAACCATACTGTACTTTTATTATATGTATCCGTTTACATTTTGTCAACCCATTATTCAAAGATAATAAAATAATCTTCAGAGGCAGTTTTCAACACCAGTTAATTACAATGACTGTGTACGCTAATAGGTGATGTTCCTCTATTTTATGGCAAACTCATCTACTGCGTAATTCGACGCTAAAAGTCTATTAATGTCATCCTTCCAGATTGTATGTTATACTAGGTTAAGTATGTTTATAGATTTCCAGTGATCAGCAAGCGACCCGGTATTTGGCTGCCCGGAAATTAATGGACGTACATTTTTGTTTCTGTATCCACTTACAAGATGCCTTATTTATTGGGTACATGAATATACATAGGAAGTATTGCGTTTATACAGAGCAAATTTAGAGCAATTACCGCAACTTTTTGAACCTCGACCGGTATAAGAATTATGGACCGGACGGGATTACACGTGCTAGGGCGAGGAGGGCCGAACTCACCATGACGGATTCCCAGTTGATCCAGCTAATCAAGCAAGGAAATACAGAGATATACTCCGAATTAATGCGGCGCTATCAACGTAAAATATTGGCTTTTGTCTACCATATGCTTAAGAATTCCCATATGGAGCTTCTTGCTGAGGATCTGTGCTCGGAAACCTTTTACAAGGCGTTCCGGAGCTTGCATTCCTTCCGTGAAGTAGATGCATCATTCTCGACGTGGCTATATACCATTGCCCGTAATACCGTACTCAGTGAGCTTCGTAAGAACCGTGCCGGAAACATATCTCTCGAGGAAAGCGGATATACTCCTGTCGCCCCGATTGAAGTGGCTCCGGAACAGGCTGCACTTCGTAAAGAACGAATGAATCTGGTACGGGAAGCGATTAATAATCTTCCGGAGAAACAGCGCTCGGCGCTGATACTACGGGAATATGACCAAATGGACTACCAGGAAATTGCTGTGATTCTGGATCAGAGTGTCAGCTCCGTGAAATCATTATTGTTCCGTGCCCGGAGCAGTGTGAAGCTTCAACTCGAATCCTATTTTTATGAGCCTGAACCAGAAGAGCAGGCTGAGAGGGTGTAAGGCCTATGAATTGCAGGGAAGCGCAAGATTCCATTCCGCTGTTGTGGGACGCTCCCCCCACGGATCCCAGGCGGATCAAGCTTGAAAGGCATATTGCGAATTGTTCCTACTGTTCCTCTGAATGGGCGTTATGGCAGGAGAGCAGTCAGCTTATGCTAGATACACAGATTGAAGTCAGCGAAGAACAAGCGGAGGCTGTGAATCTTCGGGTAATGGAGCGGATTTATCTGGAAAGTCCCTGGCTGTTGCCGGGAGATGGTAAATCTGCCGGGAATTCTGCTGTTTTCCGCCGCAGGCTGAGTCTTTGGATCGCCTGTTTCCTGGCTGTTTTTATATCCAGTTTTCTGTATTTTACAATGTTCAGAACACCCGCCAATACTTCAGAGGCGCAGAGCGGGATTGTGGAGACCGGTGTGGCGGGTTTGTCCTTGGATTGGTCCTCCTCTTATCCTGCCTCTGAATCAGGCGGAGGGATCATTGAACCGCTAGTGGTAAGCATGGGGCCAACGCACCCGCAATATTGGATGATGCTATCCATGCTGGGTATAGGCCTGTCTATATTTTTACTGTTTAGACTGAACCGTTACCGCAGACAATAAAAAGCTCACTTTACTCCAGGGTTAATTTACTCCAGGGTAAAGCGGGCTTTTTTTATATTCAAGAATTTATTGGATTATAGCTATACATCCTCCATCTTCAAAAAGAAGACTTTTGTTTTCATTCGTGTTACATTATTAAGCAAACATAAATGGAAGGGCAGGGTGATAGGCGATGCTGATCGGCTTAATACGCCACGGGCTGACCGATTGGAATGCGGAAGGCAGAATACAAGGGCAAAGTGACATTCCGCTTAACAATGAAGGCCGGAGGCAGGCTGAGATGCTGGGAGACCGGCTTCTGCAGGAAACAACATACCGCTGGGATTTCTGTATCACCAGCAGTCTTTCACGGGCAGCAGAGACAGGCAGAATTGTAGCAGCCAAACTGGGTATTCCAATGCTGGAACCGGACGATCGCATCCGTGAACGTGCCTATGGCCAGGTTGAGGGGATGACTGCTGTACAGCGTGAAGAGAAATGGGGCAAGGATTGGAATCAGTTGTCTCTTGGACAAGAGACGGATGACCAGCTCCAGGCTCGAGCCCTTGCTTTTATGGAAGAGATTGCTGAGCGTTATCCCGAGAAAAATATCCTTGTCATCTCGCATGGAGGTTTTTTAGCGCAGCTCTACATTGCCTTGTACAAAGACAAATATTCTGAGCGTCTGGGGAATCTCTCGCTAACCATTCTGGAGAAGAAAGAGAAGGAATGGAATCCGCTGCTGTA
This sequence comes from Paenibacillus sp. P46E, assembly GCF_001909095.1. Classification (NCBI taxonomy): domain Bacteria; kingdom Bacillati; phylum Bacillota; class Bacilli; order Caryophanales; family Paenibacillaceae; genus Paenibacillus; species Paenibacillus sp. P46E. Next base: position 141,128 of record NZ_LVYZ01000110.1, on the reverse strand, counting down.
CAATTGTACACGTCATATTCTTCAAAACCAGCATTAACCCGACCTTTCGGGTTATTTTTTTTTGGGCAATTAGGAATAAAAAGGGCTGTATTTCCCATAATGGTAGTAAAACGGTGAGGCGATAAATGATGAATCTGGCGGATATGCTCAACTTTGCGGACATTGGTCAGCTTACCGCCATTGCGGGACGCTACCAATGTGATTGCAAGCGAAATTCCAAACATGATTTGATTCAGAGTATATTGATCACACTGGGAAGCCGCGAATTCATGGAGTCCCACATTCGGGAGTGTGCTCCAGAGGAACTGCGGTTTCTGAATTCTCTGTTGTTCGATGAACGCAGCCAGTTCAGTCTTGAGGATTTGCTCGCAGCAGCAAGGCAGGCTTCCTTCGATACGGACTCTGGCAAAAACGGAGGATACCGTGAGATGGTAGCCAGGTTCAAAAATGCCGGGTGGCTCTTCAGAGGCGCTTCCCAGCAAAGCAGGTATTTGTTCCGGGTTCCACAGGATCTGAAGATGCGTTTCCGCGAACGTATGGGTGAATGTATCAAGGAACAAATCTCACCAATAAGCGAGCCTGCAATCTACCGGAGCGAAGGAGAGATGCTGCCAGAAGATCTGCTGCTCTTTATGCGTTATATCCGGGAGAACGAGCCGGAGCTAAACCAAGAGGGTGCGATGCACAAGAGATACCAGCAGGGTGTGATGAACGCTATCCAGATTCCTGAGCCTCTCTTGGGTAAAGGCGGCTGGAAATTCGGCTATGGAAGAGCCTGTGAGCATTATCCTCCTAGACTTGCGCTTATGGTTGATTACGCCCGCCACCGACGATTTACTTCCGAGGAAGGCTTTCGGCTGAGGCTTACATTGGCGGGGGAAACACTGCTGGAGCAGCAGAAATCCGAAAAGCTGATGCAGATATACTCCTTTTGGTTAAAACTGTATAAATGCGCTATACCAAATCTGCCATCCCTCATATACTGGATAAGTGTAAGTGCTGGGAAATGGGTCACTGTGGATTCACTTGTTGAAGGTCTCGGCTGGTTAGTCAAACCCTTTTATTATGATAATGCCGCTTCAATTCTGGAGCAGCGCATCCTTCGGATGCTACTGCATTTGGGAATGATCCGGCTGGGTGAGACACCTCAGGGTCCAGCTGTAATGATGACTCCGTGGGGATTGGAGGCAGCTATGCCTAAGCAACTGAATTAGATAATATGAGTGCGGTTGTAGACTTGGAGAAGTGACATAGGCTTTTTTAGCAGAAGCGGGCGGTTCAAATTCAGAGTGAGTGTTGAACGCCTACTAGGGGGAGAAGAATGCGGATTGCTTATGGGAATTACATACCGCAGCTTGACGAATCTGTATATGTGGCGGAAGGTGCGAAGCTTGTCGGTGACGTTAGGATAGGACATCAGACGAGTGTCTGGTTCAACGCAGTATTACGCGGAGATTTGGCCCCGGTAATCATTGGGGATCGCTGCAATATCCAGGACGGGACAGTAGGACATGTGGCTGACGGGCTGCCGCTGGTGCTGGGTGATGACATCTCGGTGGGTCACTCTGCGATTATCCATGGATGCAGGATAGGCAAAGGCACATTAATTGGAATGGGTGCAATTGTATTGAACGGTGCAGAGATTGGTGAATATGCTTTAATAGGAGCCGGATCGATTGTAACCGAAAACAAAATCATACCACCCTATACCCTGTCATTAGGTTCACCCGCCAAAGTAGTCCGTGAATTAACGGAACAGGATCTGCAGCGGATGGTCCGAACAAGCGAGAGTTATGTACTAAAAGCAAAAGAATATGGAAGGATCTAAACAGCGGAGGTGTATCGAATGGACAAAATGAAGGCTACCTATGAAGTGATGCTAGGACTTGCGGCAGAAATGGTGTGGGATGAAGCACTGCGAAAGCGTCGTACCGACATCTTGTACCGGGAGATCGACACGGCGCTGGCTGCCGGAGATAAGACGGCGTTTCGCAATCTGACTGAGGAATTGAAAAGTTTGGCATAAAAAAATTACGGGAAATGCGCCTGGCGCATTTCTTTTTTTGAAATAAAAAGATTTATATGGTTTACGCTATAACGCTTCCTTCCATTTGTTACAATGACATTTATAGCAATAGTGTAAACCTTAGAAAAGGAGTGTGCTGAAATGAAATTTAGTGATTTCACTGTGGATAGCTGGTCGGAAAACCGCAGGTTTTTTGATACCTGCTTAATCCCGTTTACAGGACTAAGGGGCACGGAGAGTCCGCCTGAAGTGGCTGAAGCTCTCGAGAGACTTCGGAACTTTCTGGACCTTGCCGAAAAACCGTTTCAGGGGCGTGTCGTGACTTACCCGGCTCTTCAATATACAGGAGCTGAAAGTTTGGCCTACATAAACGAGATTTGCCGAAAAGTCAAATCCAGTGGTTTCCAGCATGCGATTGTGCTCAGCGCAGATATTCCACTGACTGCCGCTGAAATTTATGAAAGCGATTTAGTTCTCTCCCTGCCTGACATCCGGGCATCTCAGAGTGAAGCTTCTGGAAGCTATGTCAGAGACGAAATTGCAGCAATGTGGCTTAAATGAAACCGGGTTAAATGTGACAAAAAATCAACAATTCATGTGAAAACAATAAAATGTCGCCGTCACAATTTAGACAATATTCTTGACGGGTTTTAGACGCTGGGCTATGATTAGATTGAACTTATGTCATGTGATAATTATCATTGAAAACGTATTATTAACAGAAATTTGCTTTTAATCTACACTGCAGGTGCCTTCTCAAATGTGAAAAGGGGGTTACACACCGTATGAGCAGCCATAATGAGGAGCATGAATCATTCCCGCAAGGACCTCCCACCCGGAAAGAGATGTCCCGGAGACAGTTTTTAACGTACACGCTTGGAGGGGCAACCGCATTTATGGGTGCAGGTGCGATTCTGCCAATGATCCGTTTCGCGGTAGATCCGGTATTACATAAAAAAGGTGCGGGTGAATTCATTAAAGTTGCGGAAGCAGCCAAGATCACCGATGTTCCTCAGGAGTTTACCTTCGAACTCGCACAGCAGGATGGATGGTACGCCAGCACAGCTACGCTGACAGCGTGGATCCGAAAAGACGAAAATGGAGATATTTATGCGCTTTCACCCGTCTGCAAGCATCTCGGCTGCACAGTGGGCTGGAATAATGACAAGGCGTATCCGGATGAATATCATTGCCCCTGCCATGGAGCGAGATATACGAAGCTGGGCAAAAACCTTGCCGTTGCCCCCAAGCCCCTCGACCAGTACAAGACCAAAATAGATGGGGATTGGGTCTATCTGGGCGAGATCGTTCCCAATACCGAGGTTAAAAAGGAGGCGTAGATCTGATGTTTAAGAATGTCTACAACTGGATTGATGAACGTCTGGATATTACGCCGATCTGGAGAGATGTTGCCGACCATGAAGTTCCTGAACACGTGAATCCGGCGCACCATTTTTCGGCCTTCGTGTATTGCTTTGGAGGACTCACTTTTTTCATTACAGTTATCCAAATTTTATCAGGTATGTTTCTCACCATGTATTATGTGCCAGATATTATCAATGCTTATGCCAGTGTGGAATATTTGCAGACCAAAGTAGCTTTTGGTCAAATTGTGCGCGGGATGCACCACTGGGGAGCGAGCCTGGTAATTGTCATGATGTTCCTGCACACGATGCGGGTATTCTTTACCGGTTCCTACAAAGCGCCGCGTGAGATGAACTGGGTGGTGGGGATGCTGATTTTTTTCGTGATGCTGGGCCTCGGTCTTACCGGCTATCTGCTGCCTTGGGACAATAAAGCTTATTTCGCTACTAAGGTTACACTTGAGATTGCCAATTCCGTACCGGTCATGGGGCCGGTGCTGAAGGAGCTGATGCAGGGCGGCACCATCGTCGGTGCGGAAACGCTGACCCGTTTTTTTGCCCTCCATGTATTCTTCCTCCCGGCGGTCCTGCTTATTCTGCTCGTCGGACACTTTATTATGATCCGCAGACAGGGTATTTCTGGTCCGCTCTGAGCCCTGACCACAGCTAAAGGAGGAAATGCAATGGCTCACGGAGACAACTCCAAAGAAAAGATTGTTTATGTGGGAGATTCCCGGGTACGGAGAGGCAACGGCTTCATCACACCACCGGATTACACGGCTTACCCCGGCAAATCGGAAGCCTTTATCCCAAACTTCCTGCTTAAGGAATGGATGGTAGGCGTTGTGGTGCTGGTAGGCATACTAGTCCTGACGATTTCTGAACCTGCCCCGCTGGGCTTTCCGGCAAATGCCAGTGCTACGGTTATCCCGATTCCCGACTGGTATTTCCTGTTCTTGTATCAGTATTTGAAACTGCCATATGCCTCGGGCGATTATATCGTTCTTGGCACGCTTGGTGTTACAGGGGTAGCCTTTGGTTCGCTGCTGCTGGCTCCTTTTCTGGATACGGGCCGTGAACGCCGCTTCTACCGCCGTCCTATAGCTTCCTCGCTGATGTTTCTCTCCCTGGCTGCAATTGTCTATCTAACTAATACGGCCTGGACGGAATACAAGCATGAAATGGCTGAAACCGGCCAGATTCCCGAGGATGTGCAGCGTGAGGAAAAAGCGGCTGAGAACAAGGCAAAAGGCTTGCCGACTACCAGCGCTGTCCAGACGAAGGAAATTGCAATCGTCGATAAAGACGATCCAGCGATGGCATTATACAAGCAGGCTACCTGTGTCTCCTGTCATGCAGTTGATATGAAGGGAGGCGGTGGGCCGCCATCACTGAGAGGTGTGGGAGATACCCACGATAAGGAAGCCATCCTCGCCATTATTAAGAATGGCCAAGGGCAGATGCCTCCAATGTATGATACTGCGATGTCAGCAGGCCTCAGTGAGCAGGATATTGACAGTCTGGCGGGCTGGCTTGCCAAACAAAAAAGCGAACAGTAAAATAATCATAACGCATAAACCTGATCGAACCTGCGGTCGGGTTTTTGTATGCATTCATACCAAGCTGCCACATTCGGGAGGTTAAGATTGTATATGCCGGTTCACTGGTTTGAGAGATTATTTAAACACCGGGGCGTCATGTGGCTGCTCTTCATTGTGAATTTCCTCGGAACCATTTATGGATACATATGGTATGGTAATCAATTGGAATTCACGGCGGAAAATTATCCTTCGTGGCTGCTTCCGTTTGTGCCGGACAGTCCGACGGCAAGCTTGTTCTTTACCCTCGCCCTGCTGTTGCTGCTGTTTCCACCCAAAGGAATCAAAGGAACGCTTGTCCGTGAGCTTATAGAGGCTCTGGCTGTGGTTACTTCGGTCAAATATGGCATATGGGCTGTCAGTATCATTTTTGCAGGGGGGTATCAGGGAGATACAGTGAGCTTGAAGGACTGGATGCTGGTCGTTTCGCATACCGGTATGGCGGTTGAGGCACTGATCTACGCCCGGTTCTTCTCCTTCCGCAGAATGCTGCCGCTGGCACTGCTATGGGCTTTTGCCAACGATATGGTGGATTATTCGGAAGGTGTGTTCCCTTGGCTGCCGAATGTGCTCGAGGATGACGTGATTGGAGTACAGTATTTCACCATCGCGTTAACCTTTCTGAGTACTGCCGCAGCCTGGTTATTCGGAGGCAGATCCAGGAAGTCTGAACGGCTGGACAGGCCTCCGGTCAGAGGCTGAAAGATGTTCTAACCCTTGTCCTCCTGCCATACATTTAAGGGTAGGAGGGATGTCTCATGCCGTGCAGGACATATAGGATGCTAACAGGTTTGATGTTGTGCTGGCTGCTGGCCGGCATGAATGCAGGGACTGTTAACGCGGAAGTTTCCAGGCAGGAGGGGGACGGCAGTCTTTCTGTTCAGGCAGTCAATGCTGCAGGAAGTTATGCGCCGGCGCTCACCGCTAAGAATGCTGCCCAGCGGCTGGATGAAGCGGCCGAGGCTTTATATGGTTATGTGCTGGAAGGCGACGTGGTGAAGGCTAGACAGGAGAGCGAGAAGGTTTCACAGATTTTTGTATCGTCTTCGTTTGAGGGCCTGACTTCTGTGGAAGGGATCAATGCGTTGTCAGACGTCATTATTGACTTAAAGGCGGCACTTGCCGCAGCGCAGATTGATCCGGAGAAATGGGAAGCTGCCGCAGCAAGGCTCCGGCTTGCTGCCAACAGTCTAAACCATCCGCGTCAGCCGATGTGGCTGCAATACTATAAGCTGATCCGCGAGGATCTTAATGATATGGAGCGGAGTGCCGCAGCAAATGATCTCAAAAGCTGGCAAGCTGCACTGGAACGTCTGCAGAGCAGATACGCTAACATCCGTCCAGCGATCATCATTTCCCGGCCCCCTGAAACGGTCAACGCGTTTGATTCCTGGTTGTCCTACGCCGCCGGAATTCCTTCTGCCTCACAGCCTGTAGGCCGCGCACGGCTTCTGGAGATTATCTCTTACGGGCAGGATGCCGCCAGAGTACTGTTCGGCAAAGAAAGGGATGAACCCGCATTGTCACTACCACTCCCAACGCAGGGATACGGAGCCTGGGGCCTGCTGGCCGGGGGATTCATCATTGCTGCTCTTGCTTATGTAGCATTCCGCAAGTACCATGGGGAGAATGAAGAATGGAAGCCGGTATAGAGCGGTGGCGTGAATGGCAACATGGTTGGGATTTTTCGGATGAAGATCAATACATTTGCCATCCTAAAGACTGCCTGGCTTGCAGGTTACCCTTGCAAGCCAGGCAGTCTTTGCCTCGTATATTTGGGTGCTCTGCTCCGGTCAAGTCTGCCGGAAACCCTCACCGTGTACATCATGGACATCACTGATAATCACAAACGCCTTGGGATCAACGGATTTAACCAATTGGCTTAGCCGGCGGATCTCCTGTCGGGAGACTACGCAGTAGACCATGTATTTGGCCTGTTTGGAATAGGCGCCGATGGCTGGGATCAGTGTTACGCCACGATCCATTTCTGCTGTAATCAGATCAGCGATTTGCGGAGCATCATCACTGATGATCGTGAAGGCTTTGGCGGCATAGGCTCCCTCCTGGATGAAATCAATCACTCGCGAAGAGATGAAGACTGCAACCAGAGTGTATAGAATTTTCTCACGGGGAATATAGAGCAGGGAAGCGCCGATAATAATTACATCAACTGCCAGGATAATCTGCCCCATGCTCCATCCGAATTTACGTCCCAGAATTCTTGCGACGATATCGACTCCGCCTGTTGTGCCACCAAAACGGAAGACGATACCAAGTCCCAGTCCGAGTGTAACCCCGGCATATAATGAAGCAAGAATAAAGTCATGCTCGGTGCTGAAGGTGACAATCCAACCTGCATCAATCATTCGCTCGAACAGCCAGAGGAAAAACGACAATGCGCCGATTCCAACGCCTGTATAGGCGATTTGCCGTCCGCCAAGCACTTTCCAGCCCAGTAAAAAGAGCGGGAGGTTAAGCAGCAGGGTAGTTAAAAAGATGGGGATGTTGAAAGCATAGTTAAGCAGGATGGTAATCCCGGTTACACCGCCCTCCATCAATTGGTTGGGGACGATAAAGTAGAGCAGGCCAAATGCATATACAGCCGCTCCCAGCATGATTGGTGCTGCTGTTTTAACAATGGTGGAAGCTACTTTGGAAGATGAATTCATGTAATCCCTCGCCTGGCCCGGTTATGGGCATAATGTATTGGTGAACTTTTTTTGGTTGCTTTTCATGTGATTATAGCATTCGCCGGGTGTCCGGGGCCTTAAGAAATGAGCAGTCACCAAAAAAGATTTGTCTTCAAAACGTCTTTACGATAACATAGGGGCAAACAGAAGGCAAGAACATACGGGGGGGCGAAGAAACAGTTTATGGATAAAAGTCTTGGTGACATACAGCGTGAGGTTGACGCTTATATCTCACAATTTAAAGAAGGTTACTTCAGCCCGCTGTCCATGCTGGCCCGAATGTCAGAGGAGGTGGGCGAGCTTGCCCGGGAAGTCAACCATCAGTTTGGCGAGAAACCCAAAAAGGCAGATGAAGCGGATAACTCGATTGAGCTTGAGCTGGGAGATATTCTGTTTATTACCGTTTGCTTTGCCAATTCACTGGGGATTGATCTGACTGAGGCCCACAATAAAGTGATGCACAAATTCAATACCCGTGATGCCGGACGGTGGACACTAAAAAACACCGATTAGGCTTCTATAACATATGCTGTACCAAACGAACGGGATTTAGCCGTGAGGATGGTGGGCAAATGGATCATAACGATTATGTTAAAGCGGCATACCGATCAATTCTCCGCAGTGATTTTGCAGAGGCAATCACTTTGTTCGAAGCGGCTATTGCGGCCAGCCCGGATGATGCCGAGGTCAGATACCGCTGTTCTATTACGTATGCCCGCAGCGGCATGCTGGAAAGAGCGCTGGAGCATGCACAGGCGGCGGTGAATCTGGATAGAGGAAAACCGGAGTATGGTCTTCACCTTCAGCATTTGCAGGCACTGCAGCTTGTCCGGGAGGCTAAAAGGCTGCTTGAGGATGATATTACGGGGGCTAATAACCCGTATCACCCGATTACCTTATTGAAGGAAGCAATCGTTCTTGACCCCTTGTACGGGGATGCATATGTATGGCTAGCCATTGCACACAGCCGCATGAACGAGCATGTGCAGGCGATTGCCGCACTCAAAGAAGTCATGTCCCTGCACCCGGATGATTCCGGGCTGCGGCAGCTGATGAAGGACCTTCAGAAATCATTGCAAAAGTATATGGGATAAGATAATTGTTAACCAGTCATAGCGAGGAGGAATAAGGGTGAGTGACAAGATCAGAGTTATCGTCTCCGGGGCAGGAGGCAGAATGGGCAAAGAGGTTGTTAAGCTGGTGCTACAGGATGAAGAGCTGGAGCTTGCGGCAGCCGTAGACCGTTCAGCTAGCGGCAGCGACGCCGGCCGTTTGGCAGGGCTGGAAGAGTGCGGAGTTAAGGTTGTAGCTGATTTGGAAGCTGCCCTTGCAGAGAGCGGCGGAGAGGTTCTCGTTGATTTCACCACGCCGCAATCGGCTTATACCCATACTGCACTTGCGATTAAATATGGGGTGCGTCCGGTTATCGGTACTACCGGATTCACTCCGGAGCAGATTTCCGAGCTGGACAAGCAATGCCAGGACCGGGGAATTGGAGGGCTTATCGCGCCAAATTTCTCAATCGGAGCGATTCTGCTAATGAAATTTGCCGCTCAGGCATCCAAATATTTTCCCCATCTGGAAATTATCGAAACCCATGGAGACCAGAAACTGGATGCTCCTTCAGGTACAGCGATCAAAACCGCAGAGATGATATCTGAAGCAAGAGAGGAGCTCCGTCAGGGGAATCCTAAAGAAGAGGAAGTAATCGAAGGCGCACGGGGAGGCTATTATAACGGTTTTCGTATACACAGCTTACGGCTTCCAGGTGTCTTTGCACAAGAAGAGGTGGTCTTTGGCGGGTATGGGCAATCGCTCAAAATCCGTCATGATTCCTATGAGCGGGCAGGCTATATGCCTGGTGTTAAGTTGGGGGTCCAGAAGGTAATGGGCTACACCGGGTTGATTTATGGTTTTGAGCACTTTATTGAATAGACGGGGGATATCATCATGTTGAAAATCGCATTTATCGCGCATGACCGGAAGAAAGATGAAATGGTTAATTTTGTGACTGCTTATGAGCATGTATTTGTAGGACATGAATTGTTTTCTACCGGAACTACCGGTCAACGCATTATGGAAGCAACAAAGCTGTCCATTCACCGATATATGTCTGGGCCGCTTGGCGGCGATCAGCAGATCGGTTCACTGGTAGCTACCGATGAGCTGGATCTGATCATTTTTCTGCGGGATCCGCTGATGGCGCAGCCGCATGAACCCGATATTACCGCCCTGCTTCGCCTGTGTGATGTATACGGTATTCCGGTGGCTACCAATATCGCGACAGCTGAGATTCTAGTCAAAGCGATTGACCGCGGCGATTTTGCCTGGCGTGAACTTGTACATAAATACAAGCCGGGTGTCGACGAATGAAGCTGGATATTCTTGTGTTCGGTGCGCATGCAGATGATGCAGAAATCGGTATGGCGGGCACTATTGCCAAACATACTGCTGCCGGACTCCAGGTTGGGTTATGTGATCTGACGGCTGCGGAAATGTCATCGAACGGAACTGTGGAACGCCGCAAAACCGAAGCACAGCAGGCAGCGGATGTGCTCGGGGTTTCTGTGCGCACAAATTTGGGTCTTCCCGACCGTGGGCTGTACCTGACAGAGGAGCATCTGGAGGCAGTGACACTGGAAATCCGCAGATTTGCACCGGACATTGTGTTTGCACCTTACTGGGAAGACCGGCATCCGGATCATATTGCCTGCAGCAAGCTGGTGGAGGAAGCGGTGTTCAATGCCAAGCTTCGGAAGTATATGCCGGACAAGCCTGCAGTCCCTGCTCCACAGCTGTATTTTTATTTCATTAATGATTTGGGGCGTACTGATCTTATTGTTGATGTGACTGAGCAGTACGGTCTGAAAGAGCAGGCTCTGTCCTGCTACCGGTCACAGTTTGAGAAAACCCCGGGAGAGGATGTTGTGTCCACTCCCTTAACGGAAGGTTATATTGAACGTGTCCGCTCCAGGGATATGCTGCTTGGACAGCGGAGATTGATTCCTTATGCGGAGGGGTTCGCCAGCAAAGTACCGTATGCTGTAGATCTGTTCAGTTCACCGCTCAGGCAGCGGTAGAATCAGTAACCTTTCTAAAATGGTCATAAACCACTATAATAAATTCATATCATTACACGAAGTAATGAACTCAAGTCTTATAAAGGGGACGGAGCGATGGACCGGCTAAAAATAGGCATCACCTGTTATCCGTCTCTTGGCGGCTCGGGTGTTGTGGCAACAGAACTGGGCAAGCTATTGGCCGAAAAGGGTCATGAGGTCCATTTTATAACACATAGTATCCCGTTCCGGCTAGGAACGTTTCAGAAGAATATCTTTTATCATGAGGTAGAGGTTAACGATTATTACGTCTTCCGTTACCCTCCTTATGATCTGGCACTTGCAACCAAAATGGCACAGGTGGCCAAGATGGTAGGGCTGGACCTGTTCCATGTCCATTACGCGGTGCCGCATGCGGTTTGCGCCTATCTCGCCAAGCAAATGCTGGGCAATGATATCAAGGTAGTGACCACCCTGCACGGGACCGATATTACGGTGCTTGGTCAGGATGAATCGCTGAAGGACCTGATCCGTCTGGGTATTAACGAGAGTGACGCGGTGACGGCTGTTTCGCAAGACCTTATCAAGGAGACCCGCAAGGTACTCGATATTACCCGTGACATCGATCTCACTTATAACTTTGTCGACAAGCGTGTGTATTATCCCCGGGATGTGACCGATTTGCGGGAGGATTTCGCTGCACCTGACGAGAAAATTCTGATGCATATCAGCAACTTCCGGCCGGTCAAACGGGTATCGGATGTGGTGGATATTTTTGCCAAGGTGAATCAGGAGCTGCCTTCACGCCTGCTGCTGGTTGGGGAAGGACCGGAGCTGCCCAAAATCCAGGCTAAAATCTGTGAAATGGGACTGGAGGATAAGGTTCGTTTTCTCGGCAAGCAGGATGAGATTGCGCAGGTAATCTCTTTGGCTGATCTGCTGCTGCTGCCTTCGGAGAAGGAAAGCTTTGGTCTGGTTGCGCTTGAAGCGATGGCTTGCGGTGTACCGACTATCGGTTCGGAGGCCGGAGGTATTCCTGAACTGATCCAGCACGGGAAGACCGGATTTCTGGCACCCATCGGAGATACCGCAGCAATGGCAAAATATGCGGTTAAGCTATTGTCTGATTCCCAAATGGAGGAACAATTCAGAACGGCTTGTCTGGAACGGTCCTGTAATGACTTCAGCAGAGATGTGATCACTAATCAATATGAAAATATCTATTACCGGGTACTAGGGCGCAAAGTGCGCGGATTGGATACAATCCAGAGTTAGGGAGTGCTTGCATTATGGAATGGACAATGGCGCCTTCCGAAATGGCCCAAGCGGCGAATGTGGTGTTATCGGCCCTGCTTGAGCATGGCCACGAGGCATACTTCGTTGGCGGCTGCATCCGTGATGAGCTACTGGGACGGCCAGTGCATGATATGGATCTGACGACTTCGGCACTGCCCGGAGAGGTCATGAACCTTTTCCCGCGCTGTGTACCAACCGGACTTGCACACGGCACCATTACCGTTCTTCAGGGTGGCTGGAGCTTTGAAGTGACAACGTACCGGACGGAGAGCGGTTATGCCGACCACCGACGTCCGGAGCACGTATTATTTGTAAGAGATGTGAAGGAAGATCTCCGCCGGCGTGATTTTACGATCAATGCCATGTGCTGTGGTCTTGATGGAATTATGGTTGATCCTTATGGCGGAGAAGCAGATTCGGTACGACGACTGATCCGCTGTGTAGGTGATGCAGAGGAACGCTTCGATGAAGACGCGCTGCGCATGCTCCGCTGTGTCCGCTTCGCATCAGTGCTTGATTTCCGGGTCGCCAAGAATACTTGGCGGGGTCTCCTGCGCCAGCGTGACAAGCTGGCGCACATTGCCGTGGAGCGCGTTCGCGCGGAGCTTGAACGCATCGTCCTCGGCCCGCATCCCGTGCGCGGCCTCGGACTGCTGGCGCGCAGCGGGCTGCTGCCGCGCGGCAAGGCGCCGTTCCCCTGGACCGGCAGCGACATGGCGGCAGCCGCCGCCCTGACGGCCGGGATCGGGGACCTGCAGGACGCCCACCTGAGGTGGGCGCTCCTGCTGCATGCCCTGAAGCGGTCGGCCTCCGAGGCCGACGAGCTGCTGCGGGCATGGACGTTCCCGGGGGCGACGCGCAGCGCCGTCGCCGGGGTACTGCGCGTCCGCGAAGCGTGGGACGCAGCGCTTGCGGAGGTGCCGCCAGGGGAACCCGGCGGCACGGAGGCCCTGCGGCGGCGCTGGATCGCCGCCGTGCTGGCCCACGGCCAGTCAGCCGCCGAAGGGTGGCTGACGCTGCTTGCGGCGCTGCCGGAGGCCGCGGCGCCTGGCCTTGCTCTTCCTGCGCCTGCCCCAGGCGCCCCTGCCGCACAGCGGCCTGACGCGCCTGTAACAGGCGTCCCTGCCGCACAGCGGCCTGACGCGCCTGTAACAGGCGTCCCTGCCGCACAGCGGCCAAACGCGTCAGACATCCCCGCTCTGCGGTCCTGGAGCGCGGGGATGCCGCTTCATGCCTTGGCGGAGCTGGCAGTGACGGGCAGAGAGCTGGCTACGGTACTTCAGAAGCGGCCGGGTCCGTGGCTGGGTGCGCTGCTGCAGCAGCTGCTCATGGCTGCAGCGGCAGGTGACATTCCCAATGACAATCGATTATTGCTTTTGGAAGCAAAAAGGATGGATAGTAATGAACAGTAATGAGAGGCTCCGGCTGCCTTGGGCCGGGAGGGACACCTTTACATGCAGTTGGCTGGATCGTGTTCAGCTGCTGGAAGAGGTGGTCTCTACTCAGGAAGAAGCCAAGAAGCTCGCCGAGAACGGTGCTCCCGAAGGTACATCCGTCCGGGCTGAAGAACAGACCGGCGGCAGGGGGCGGATGGGCCGGAAATGGCATTCCCCCCGCGGTAAAGGGATTTGGATCAGCATTGTGCTTCGTCCAGAGCTACCATTGTCACTAACTCCTCAGCTTACACTGCTGGCAGGAGTTGCCGTCTGCACAGCTATCCGCGAGGTTACTGGTGTACAGGCGGGGATTAAATGGCCCAATGACCTGCTCGCGGGCGGGCGCAAAATCTGTGGCATCCTGCTGGAATCCTCTCTGCGGGAAGGCGGTCTCCATTACTGCATTGCCGGAATAGGCATTGCCGTTAATTTGACGGAAGAGGATTATCCCCAGGAATTGAAGGGCATCGGCACCTCTCTGTTGATCGAAGGCGGCGGCATTCCTATTGACCGTACAGTGCTAACTGAGGCAGTTCTGACTGAGCTGGAGTACTTATATATTCTTTACAATGAACAGGGATTTAAGCCAATCAGAGAATTGTGGGAGTCCATGTCCGTCACACTGGGACGCCAGGTCTGTTATAATACCCCGGAAGGACGCTGCGAGGCTCTGGCGGTGGGGCTTGATGAGAATGGCGGGCTGCTCCTTAAGGATAGAACGGGTGCTGTTATGAGTGTGCTCTCGGGAGAGATTGAAATGATCTGAGATGACGAGGTTCCATTCCTTGTCATCTTTTTTTGAGGATATAAAATGTATTGGTTCTGCACCCTAAATGTTCTTTAACTTTCTGGTGAAACAGAATGCGTTTTTTTCAAAAGACCAGCACACTATTTCTTCATAGTTTACTTGCTTGCAGATTTTGTTATAATAAGGACAGAGACGGTATCGATTTTCGGGCTGTACTCGGGAAGAAACCTTTTATTTCAGGAATTTGCTGTTAGATTCACCTTCATAACTGTATTTCACGGTTACGTTGGATTCTGCTCTGAGCCGTAAGGACCGAGACAGAAGGGACGATCGCGAGTGACTCTTTTTTGCCCATCGGACCTTTTTAGCGGACTTATGCTAAAAGGTTTTTTTGTTTGCGCGTATACGCGTAATTAAAATGTAAGAAAGTATAAGTTTCACTCTATACTTTATCCTTACATTTCTCGCTGAAACGGATACCGTCCTTTTAAGGACGGCGAAGTCGTGTCCACTTGACTGCGAAAAGGGGAATGGGAGCCTATGGCTGACAAACATGCGTTAAATATTGTGAAAATGAAAAAAATGAAAACGGACGGCGTGCCGCTGAGCATGCTGACCGCATATGATTATCCCTCAGCCCTACTGGCTGAAGAAGCGGGCATAGACCTGATACTGGTCGGTGATTCTTTGGGGAATGTAGTTCTTGGATATGACACCACTTTACCGGTGACTATAGAAGATATGGTGTACCACACCCGTTCGGTTACCCGGGGAGCCCAGCATACTTTTATCGTAGCGGATATGCCGTTTATGACCTATCACGGCAGCATCGATGAAACTTTGCGCAGCGTGCGGCGACTGATGCAGGAAGGACGGGCACATGCCGTCAAAATGGAGGGCGGACTGGAAATCTGCGATACGGTATCCGCAGTAGTAGCTGCCGGTGTTCCGGTGCTTGGCCATATCGGCCTCACCCCGCAGTCTGTAAATATGATCGGGGGCTACCGTATTCAAGGTAAGGACGCCAAGGATGCACAACGGCTGATGGAAGAAGCGAAGGCGCTTGAAGCAGCCGGTGTGTTCGGGATCGTATTGGAGCTGGTGACCGAAGAGGTGGCTGAAGCTATCTCCAAGGCGGTCAGCGTCCCGACCATTGGAATTGGAGCAGGCCGTTATTGCGATGGACAGGTGCTGGTTTTCCATGACCTGTTACGTTACGCCTCTCCATACCGGGAAAAACGATTTGTCAAAACCTATGCGGATGTTGGCACTCTGATCCGTGAAGGGATTAGCAGCTATGTCCAGGAAGTGAAGGACCGTTCCTTCCCGGCAGAGAGTCATGTTTTTAACGCAGAAGAGCATGTGCTGGAATCTTTATACGGCGCAGCCGGAAAAGGAGAGAAATAAGATGAGAGTAGTCAGAACGGTTCAACAGTTGCGCGAAGCGCTGGATTATATGCGGATGGGAGGCCATGCGCCGATAGGCTTTGTCCCGACAATGGGCTATCTCCATGAAGGACATGCCAGCCTGATCCGTAAAGCGGGTGAAATGAGCAACACGGTTGTGATGAGCATTTTTGTTAATCCGCTACAATTTGGGCCGAATGAGGATTTCTCTTCCTATCCGCGTGACGAACGCCGTGATCTGGAGCTTGCAGAACGTGAAGGCGCCGATATCGTGTTCATACCTTCTGTGGAAGAGATGTACCCTCAGCCTATCCGTACCAAGGTATCGGTGGACTCGCTGACGACTCAGCTGTGCGGGGCTTCCCGTCCTGGACATTTTGACGGTGTAACCACAGTAGTAAGCAAACTGTTCAACATGGTGCAGCCGGATTATGCCTTTTTCGGACTCAAGGATGCCCAGCAGGTTGCTGTTTTGCGCCGGATGGTATCTGATCTCAATATGAATGTTGAAATTGTCGCCTGTCCGATCGTCCGGGAAGGGGATGGACTGGCGCTCAGCTCACGGAATGTTTACCTCAGCAGCGAAGAGCGCAACCAGGCTCTGGTTCTGTCCCGCTCGCTCCGTGATACCCGCAAGGCGCTGGAAGATGGAACCGTCAGAACAGTGGATGAAGCACGCAAGCTGCTGGTATCAATTATTTCTTCATCGCCTCTAGCCGTCATTGATTATGTAGAAATCCTGTCTTTTCCTGGCCTCGAAGCTCTGGAGAACGGGTTACCTCTCAGCAATGCAGAGGGAGAGGTTATCATGGCGCTGGCTGTGAAGTTCGGCAGAACCAGGCTGATCGACAATAATGTTTTTATTCCCAAGGAGGTACACGCACTTGTTTAGACATATGATGAAATCCAAAATCCACCGTGCCACCGTAACGGAAGCCAATCTGAATTATGTGGGCAGCATTACCATAGATGAGAACCTGATGGAAGCGGCTGACCTGCTCGAAAATGAAAAAGTACAGATTGTCGACAATAATAATGGTTCCCGTCTGGAAACGTATGTCATTCCCGGCCCCCGCGGCAGCGGCGTTATTTGTCTGAACGGAGCAGCTGCCCGGCTGGTGCAGCCTGGAGATACAGTAATCATCATCTCCTACGCTATACTGTCCGCTGAAGAGCTTGCCGCACATAAACCGACGGTTGTATTCGTGGACGCTGATAATAAGCCGGTTAAACTGGCAGATCACGAGCTGCATGCAACTATTGCCTGAAGCTTAAGTCATGCAATCAATGCCAGGGATGAAGAGGCCCGTACTTGTGAAAAATGAAGGCAGGCAAGCTTAAGCTGATTTCATTTTCAGTAAGGGTGGGATGTCCCGTGTTTCAACATTTATTTGCTGAGATGAACAAGATGCTTCAGGAAATCACCGCCGACTTCCCTACTGCGGAGGGTGCCCGCCGGAATGACCTTTTATGTAAGTACAACATGCTGCACCGACTTAGCGACGAGGTAATGGATGAATGGCTGTCCTTTGCCGAGAAGCTGAGTGATTTTCGTCAAAATGCTGATTTTTCTCTGCCTTTCGAAGAGGAAATGCCACAGGTTGAGGCGCCTGAGCTTGTTATGGACTCCTTTGTCCGTGGACAGGGCTACTACAAGCTGCTTATGTACCGGAAATGCATCGAACAGTTCAAGGATGTCATCACCCGGTATCCGGATAGTCTGGCGGCACGCCTGTATTTGGCAATGGCCTACCTCCAGGAGGGGGAATTAGACGTTTCCTGGGGTCATCTGAATCACATGCTGGTCCTGATTCGTGAGAAGAAGCTAAAAGCCATGATCTACAATGCGCTGGGCTGCATCAGAGCCTCTCAGGAGCGCTATAGTGAGGCTCAGGAGCTATTTAGCCTCTCCTTGCAGCATGACCCCCTGCTCGCTGAACCAAGCGTAAATATGGAGGTGTGCCGCAGGCGTGGAGGCAAGCTGCAATTTGGGCACCAGCTGGTTTCGCTTTTATAACCCTTATTCCTCCATTTAAGCGATGCATCCCGCTAACCAAGGGGTGTGCATCGCCTTTTTTCGTAACATCTGTTATGCTGATAAGGAGTCTCAAGTGAAAGGGAATAGAACTTATAATGAAATTTGCCGTGCTTGATTTTGAAACTACGGGAACCCAATCCGTGGGTGAGATCATCCAGGTTGGCCTTGCCATTATAGAAGAAGACCGGTCTATTTCCCGGGTGTATGGTTCCTACGTTAAGCCCGGAACACCGATCCCCCCGTTTATTACAGGATTGACCGGTATTACAGACAGTGATGTGCAAGATGCACCTGAACTGGATGAAATGATGATGGAGCTTGTCCCCATGCTCGACGACGTCGTTCTGGTTGGACACAATGTGGCTTTTGATTTTCATTTTCTGCAGAATGCGCTCGACCGGTGCGGCTATTTGCCGTTCCAGGGCCGAATTCTGGATACGATTGATTTTCTCAAAATATGCTTTCCGTCATTAACGACTTACCAGCTTGGGGCTGTAAGCACTTATTTTGGCCTGACCCATGACCGTCCGCACCAGGCAGACAGCGATGCGCTTGCCACTGCTCTCGTACTGTTGAAATGCCTGGAAGAACTGTATAGCCTGCCTCTGCTGACTATTCAGCGTCTGAATGAGCTGTTTGCGGACGAGGACAGTGATCTGGCCTGGTATTTCGACGGGCTGCTCCGTGAACGTGAAATGGAGACCTTCCAGCCTGAAGGGGAACTAACCTTTTACCGTCAGCTTGCGCTGGCTGTCGGGGATTGGTCAGAGCTATCTCCCCCCCGTGAGGAGGGAACTGGCAATCCTCTGCAGAATATTACCTTTGAGGAATATATGGATGAGGTGACCCAGCGGCTGAAGGAGACTTTGCCCCAATACGAGAGCCGTGAAGCCCAGGAGATTATGATTCACGAGGTCATGGCTGCACTAGAGGGTGACAAGCATCTCTTAATCGAGGCGGGGACGGGTACCGGCAAGTCGCTAGGCTATCTGCTTCCTGCCATTTACCACAGTGTGCGCTCAGACCAGAAGGTAATGGTGAGCACACATACCATCAACCTTCAAGACCAGCTGCGTGAGCGCGACATCCCTCTATTGACGAGTGTCGTGCCGTTCCCGTTTAAGGCTGCAATCTTCAAGGGGAGAGGACACTATTTGTGTCTGCGGAAGTTCGAACATAAAATAAACAAAAAGGACTTTACAAGTCCGCGGGAAGAAGCGCTTACTGCGGCACAAATGATTGTATGGCTGACTCAGACCCAGTCGGGTGATGACGAGGAGCTGAATCTGAACGGCCGCGGCGGTGATTTCTGGGAGACCGTGGCCAGTGATACGGATTCGTGTCTTGGACGTTCCTGCCCCTGGTTCCGCAAGTGCTACTATCATCGGGCCAAGCACGAAGCCGGGATAGCGGATGTCGTAGTGACCAATCATTCCAAGCTATTTGCGGACGTGAAGGCCGGGCATCAGCTGCTCCCGGCTTATGAACACCTCGTCATTGATGAGGCCCATCATTTGGAGGATATTGCAGGCAAGCACCTCGGCATGCAGATGAAATACTTCACCGTCGCCCATACGCTTACGCGTCTCTACAAAGACAGCCGGAGCGGCCAGTTGCCTGCTCTGCGTCAAACGCTGCAGTCATCAGGCAGTGAGCAGGCTGCGGAATGGAGCGGTGTGATCGATAGGATCTACCCGGACCTGCTTACGGTTAAGGAATCGTGGGACACGCTTAGTGATAAACTGTTTGCCCTGCTGCCTGAACGCAGTGACGCCGCTGCCGGAGAAGCCGGACAACTGGTTACCCGACTTCTGCCGGGCAAGAAGCCCAAGGATTGGGAAGATCTAGCTGCACTTGAGAACACACTTCATCTTAGTCTAAGTGATATTATTCGCAAGGGCGACAAGATGCTCAGTGAAATGCGTGAATCGGAGAGTCAATCATCTTCGGATAGTCTGGTGACGGATATCGGCGGGTTATTTAAGGACTTGGCCTCCATCCGTGAACAAGTGCGCTTTTTCATGAATCTGAATGACGAGAATATCGTCTACTGGATGGAAGGCAGCGGCAACTATAAAGGGAAATCGCTGCAGCTGTATGCCGTTCCGGTCGATGTCAGTGCCCAGCTCAAGGAACTCTTTTTTGATAAAAAGAAAAGCATTATCCTTACCTCAGCTACTTTGTCCGTAGATAAGTCCTTTCAATTTATGATTGACAATCTGGGACTGGGCGAGTCCGCTGAACAGGGAAGGCTGATGACAGCGCTGCTCCCATCTCCGTTTAAGTACCGTGAACAGGCACTTCTGGTGATACCGCGTGATTTCCCCAGTGTCAAAGGCAGTGTGGGTGATGCCCGTTTTGTCGATAAGCTGGTACATTCATTGGCGGAGGCCGCTGTAGCAACACGGGGCCGGATGCTGGTGCTCTTCACATCCTATAAAATGCTGCGCCAGGTCTTTGATCCTCTGAAGGAGGCGCTCGTCTCTGAGGATATAACTGTACTGGGACAGGGAGTGGAAGGCGGCAGCCGGAGCAAGCTGATCCGGCGTTTTCAGGACAGCTCCGCCTCTGTATTGCTCGGAACAAGCAGCTTCTGGGAAGGTGTGGATATTCCGGGTGAGGCTTTGACCTGTCTGGCCATTGTCAGACTGCCTTTTCAGCCGCCGAACCATCCGCTTGCGGAAGCTAAGGCCGAGCTGCTTCAGGCTCAGAAAAAGAACCCGTTTATGAAGCTGTCGGTTCCCCAGGCGGTTATCCGCTTCAAACAGGGTTTCGGCCGGCTGGTGCGTACTGCCCAGGACCGGGGTATTGTTATAGTATATGATACCAGGGTGATCGAATCTTATTATGGAAAGTATTTCCTCTACTCGCTGCCTGGACCCAAAATGGAGCATATGCTGACGGATCAGATGGTTCCGCGCATTGCAGAATGGCTCGAAGACGGCAGCATATCTTAACCTGCAATCATATCAAATCTAGCCAATGAATAACGAAACTCCGTTCTTCTGGTGTCCGGTTTAAGCTGAGACGCCAGGGAACGGATTGTACTTATGCTTACAAAACTTGGCATATGCTTACGAAGTGAGTTTTGTACGAAGTAATACTATGATGCATTGCTCACAAAACTTTTAGGAGGAGAAAATATGAAATCGGATAAAATATCGGAGGCCGTGGTACGCAGACTTCCAGTGTACCTGCGCTTCCTGAATGATCTTCTGAAGCGTGAAATCTCCACCGTATCTTCCCAGGAACTGGGACAAAAACTGGATCTGAATCCGGCGCAAATCCGCAAAGATTTGGCCTATTTCGGGGATTTCGGCAGAAAAGGTATTGGCTATGATGTGTCATACCTGATTGAGAAAATCCGTCATATCCTGAAGCTTGACCAGCAGATCAACGTGGCATTAGTGGGTGCTGGTAATCTCGGCCATGCGCTCTCTAATTACAATGCATACTTGAAGGACACGATGAAAATCACTGCTGTTTTTGATTCCTATGCTCCTAAGGTCGGGCAGAAAATCAACTCACTCGTTGTCCAGCCCATGGAAGAGCTGGGAAGCACGATCCGCGAGCAGGGTATCCGCATCGGTATTATCACTGTACCGGATAGTGAAGCACAGAATGTTGCAGATATTCTGGTGGATTCAGGCATTGAGGCGATCCTTAATTTTGCACCTGTAATCTTGAAGACACCGTCTAACATCCGGATTCACGCTGCTGATTTTACTACCGATTTGCAGAGTCTGGCCTATTATTTGCATGATGGAAAGGACGAAGTAGAAGATGAACATCAATAAGACTGTCATTGTAAATGGACGATTTCTGGTGCCGGGTACGGTGAATCCGGTTCTAAGCGGCTATATGACTATAGAGAATGATCTCATCACATACATAGGAGAAGACAAGCCTGTCATTGAAGAAGGGACACAGACCGTTGACGGCAGCCGTCTGCTGTTCATGCCGGGTCTGGTCAACACGCATGGCCACACGGCCATGTCTCTGCTCCGCGGATATGGGGATGACATGGTCCTTCAGAACTGGCTGCAGGAGAAGATGTGGCCCATGGAAGAGAAATTCACCAGTGACGATGTCTACTGGGGAACCTCTTTGTCTGTGCTGGAAATGCTGAAGGGTGGTACAACCACCTTCCTCGATATGTATGACCATATGGACAGGGTTGCTGAGGTTTCTGAGCAATCGGGAATGCGTGCCGTGCTTATGCGCGGGGTTATCGGCCTCTGTCCGGAGGTTGTACAGAACCATAAGCTGGTGGAGGCGATAGCCTTTGCGCGGAACTGGCATGGAAAGGCGGATGGAAGAATCACAACGATGATTTCCCCGCACGCCCCTTACACTTGTCCTCCTGAATTTTTCGTGAAATTTGTACAGGCTGCCCATGACCTGAACCTGCCAATGCATACACACATGTCCGAAACCCGGCGGGAGGTCGAGCAGAATGCCGCAGATTACGGTCTGCGTCCGGTAGCGCATCTGGAGAAGCTGGGGATGTTCACACGCCCGGCTCTCGTGGCTCACGGGGTTCATTTGAATGATGAAGAAATAGAGATTCTAGCGCGTTACAACGTAGGAGTATCCCATAATCCGGGCAGTAACTTGAAGCTCGCAAGCGGTGTAGCACGGGTGCCGGAGCTGTTGCGTGCGGGAGTCAAGGTATCGCTGGGCACTGACGGTGCGGCAAGCAATAATAATCTGGATATGTTCGAGGAGATGCGACTGGCTGCTCTGATCCACAAAGGTGTGAGCGGTGATCCAACGGCAGTACCGGCACCGGAAGCATTGCTGATGGCGACCGAATACGGTGCACAGTCGATTTTCCTCGAGAATACCGGACGTTTAGCTCCGGGAATGAAGGCTGATTTCATTGCCCTGGATATCGACCAGCCGCACTTCCTGCCGCATACGGACCTGCTCTCCCATGCCGTGTATTCAGCGAGTGCGAAGGATGTCGAGCATGTATGGGTGGACGGTAAGCAGGTTGTGAAGAATGGACAGTGCCTGACTTTAGATGAGGAACGAATCCGCCGCAAGGCGCAGGAAACCTTTGAAGGTCTGCTGAAACGGTAAAAGAACAGGATCTATGAAGCATCCAGAGGAAAGGGAGCTGCACTTTGAAGAAAAGAAGAAAATGGCTTCTGCTGGGGATACTCCTGGTTCTGCTCCTTCTGATCGGACTAAGCCAGTTCTATGCTTACGTGATGAAAGACCAGTGGAACGAGCGCAGTGCAGCCAGAGAGGTTGCTGAAGCGAAGGCAGGATTGACGGAGGTAACCAAAGCACAGAAGTCCGTATGGGACGAAAATTCGATATACTGGGTACTTACAGGACGTAATGCAGCTGGAACGGACCTTATGGTATGGGTACGCTTTACGCTGGACGGCAAACCTGCCGGAGGAGACAACGGTGTATACGTGGAAGAGGTGTCCAAAGGCACATCTGAACAGAAAATCCGGTCTATCATTGCGTCAGACCTCCCCGGAAGCAGTATTAAACGGCTTTTGCCCGGGGTATATAACGGGGAATATGCCTGGCAATTATTTTACAAGCTGGATGACCGGTATTATTACAAGTTTTACCGTTTCGCGGATGGCAGCGCGATTGGAGACGGCTACAGCTTGCCTAGCCGCTAAGTGCCATTAGTTAAGGAAAAGATATAGCGGGTGGACAGTATTCTGTCTGCCCGCTTGTTTGTATGTGGAGAATATTGTGATTGTGTCACCTCAAATGAATCAGTTGACCTTCGAATATAGTAATAAAATATATCAGTTAGTATATACATAAGATAAAGGTTTGAGTGTGGCCCGATGTATAGTCTGACAGGATACAATAACATGAAAAGGACCGCAGCGCTAAACGTTGCGGTCTTTGCTGACGATATAAGGGAAAAAGAGCTGTCAGTTCGCCCAAAAATTAGTACTGAAAATTTTAAATATATTCACACTTTTCTTCGAAATCGTATATACACCTGTGATATACTACTATTTGTATTAAGGCATGCTTAATAGCACGCCAGTCTCGGAAGAGCGCTAGACACGCTAGTTTATAAGATTAATATATTTTTCTTATCTTTGAGAGGAGGACGTTTCTTGAAACTACGCCTAATGCCTGTACTGCTAACGTCTCTGCTGTCTGCTGCGCTTTTATTTGGCGGCTGGTATTCCTATCGTGAGTTCGCCGTGCAGGAACCGCTGCAGAAGATTGTATCTGCATATGAGGGAGTGAATGATTCCCATATCTCTATTAAACGCAATGAGGTTACTTTGAAACTTGATTTGAAGCCAGGCACAAAATTACGTGAGCTGGTACAGTATGTGAATACTGAGGGCAGATCGGCTATTGATGGCCGGACTCTTAAACTGGATGTAGAGCAGCATTCCAGCCAGCTTTTAGATGAATATTGGGATCAAGCGATGTTCTCGGTTGCCGAAGCGATGGAGAGCCGTAAATATACATTAATACCTGCGAAGCTGGATGAATTGAAATCTCAAAATTCCAAATACAGCAGTGTGACCGCAACGACCGAAATCGATGACAGTAACGTATATGTGAGCCTTAGCGACGGTAAGGAAAGCAAATTCATTATTTTACCTCGCGTAGCGGCAACGATGGGAGTGTGGAATAATGCCTAAGTTCTGGAAAGAGGTATTAATCGGATTTGTTCCTGTGTTGGTGATTTTTATGGCTTTTATCGGCATTAATATTTTTCCGGTTATCATTGCAGCTGGCATGGTTGGCGCTCTGCTCCTTATTGCGCATCTGCGCGGCGGACTAACCGTGAATGCCGGCGGTGACAAAAAACGCAAGAAAAACGGTCCGTCGAAGCTGACTTTTGAAGAAATCGGGGGACAGGACAATGCTAAGCAGGAGCTGCGTGAAGCGCTGGATTTCCTGATCCGCCATGAGGAAATTAGTAAATTCGGTATCCGTCCGCTCAAGGGGATTCTGCTGACAGGCCCTCCGGGAACCGGGAAGACGCTTATGGCCAAAGCAGCAGCCCATTACACAAATTCTGTGTTTGTAGCCGCTTCGGGCAGTGAGTTCGTTGAGATGTATGTCGGTGTTGGTGCCGGACGCGTACGCGATTTGTTCAAGGATGCACGGACACGTGCCTTGAAGGAAAATAAACAGAGTGCGATTATTTTCATCGATGAAATTGACGTCATCGGCGGCAAGCGCGAAGGCGGACAGCAGCGTGAGTACGATCAGACACTCAATCAGCTCCTGACTGAGATGGACGGGATTTACAATAATGATACGCCGCGTATTCTGCTGGTAGCCGCAACGAATCGCAAGGAAATGCTGGATTCTGCGCTATTGCGCCCCGGCCGTTTCGACCGGCATATTCAGGTGGACATGCCGGACAAGAAAGGCCGCAAATCCATTCTCGATCTGCATGCCCAGAACAAACCGCTGCATGAGGAGGTTAATCTGGACAAGATTGCGGAAGAGGCTTATGGCTTCTCCGGTGCCCAGCTTGAGAGCGTGATGAACGAAGCAGCGATCTACATGATGCGTGAGAACCTGACAGAGGTAGAGCAGCGGCATCTGTCAATGGCAATCGACAAGGTAATGATGGGTGAGAAGACAGACCGGGAGACGAACCACGAAGAGAAGAAACGGGTGGCGATCCACGAGCTGGGACATGCAATTATGGCTGAGATGCTGCGTCCGGGAAGTGTCAGCCAGGTAACCCTTACGCCTCGCGGACAAGCCCTAGGTTATGTACGGCATAATCCGCAGACTGAACAGTACCTGTACACTAAGGACTACCTGGAGAATCAGATTATGATTGCCCTGGGCGGAGCGGTCGCAGAAGAAATGTACTACGGAGGAAGAAGCACCGGCTCACGTGGAGACTTCGACCAGGCGCTCAATATTGTTGAGACGATGATGAAATCAGGGCTGACATCCCTCGGGATCGCCAATCTGCAAATGGTTACCACAGAAGAGTTAATGAAGGAAAATAGTAAAATACTGGATGAATTAATGATTCGAACCCATGAGCTTCTTGGGAAGCAGCGAAATGTGTTTGATTACTCTCTTGACATATTAATGAAAGAAGAAGTTCTCTCCGGAGAGCAATTTCGTTGTCAATTTCGTGACAGCGTCCTTTTACCGGCATAAATCTTTATGCCGGTTATTTTTTTTTACTTTTAAGACATGCTAAGATATTATTATATGTCGGGCTACATATTTTTTACGACAGACAAGGTACAATACAAAAGTATAGATACCTGAAAGGATGGAGACTTTTACATGAATTTTAAAAAAATCGGTGTCATCGGTGGTGGCACAATGGGTCAGGGGATTGCTGAAATGCTGGCAGCCAAAGGCCTGGATGTTATGCTGGTGGAGAAAACCGCAGAAAGACTGGACTATTCTTATGCAATGATCGAGACAAGTCTCGACAAACAGCTGGAGAAATGGGCAATTACCCAAGCTGAAAAGAAGCTAATTCTCAGCCGTATCGAAAAAGTAACGCATTTCGCTGAACTCAGCTCCTGTGATATGGTCATTGAGACCATTACCGAGGACCTGGACGCTAAGCAGAAGGTATTCAATCAGCTCGATCAGGTATGTCCGAGCCACATTATTCTGGCCAGCAACACGTCTACACTCAGCTTGACTGAGCTTGCCAGCTCTACAATGTACCCGGAACGTGTCATCGGCATGCATTTCATACATCCTGTAGCGAAGGTGGATCTTGTTGAGATTGTGCGCGGACTGAAAACCTCAGACAGCACTTTTGAAGATACCAAAGCCTTTGTTGATGAAATTGTTGAGAAAAAAGGCGTTATGATTTACGAATCCCCAGGGTTTGTATCTTCACGCCTCATTTGCCTGTTCATTAACGAAGCTATGCATGTCCTGCAGGAAGGTGTTGCTTCCCCAGAGGATATCGATGATGCCATGCGTATCGGCTACCAGTTCCAGCACGGGCCGCTTGAAATGGCTGACCGTTTCGGTCTGGATTCCGTTCTGGCCGCTCTGGAGAATATGTTCCGTGAGTACGGTGAACTGAAATACCGTCCATCCACTATTCTTAAGAAAATGGTGCGTGCAGGACAACTGGGCATGAAATCGGGCGAAGGCTTTTTCAAGTACGACAAGGATGGTGACCGTGTATGAACATTCTAGTTATTAATTCAGGCAGTTCTTCTTTGAAATACCAGCTGTACAATATGACGGATGAATCTGTGCTTGCCAAAGGTCTGGTAGAACGCATCGGGATGGACTCCTCCATTCTGAACCACAAGCCAACAGGCAAACAGGAAGTAACAGAAGTCAGTGAAATTCTTGAGCACAATACAGCGATCCGTAAAGTGCTTGCATGTCTGACGGACAAAGAGCACGGGGTTATTTCTTCGATTGATGAGATTAACGCAGTTGGACACCGTGTAGTTCACGGGGGTGAATTCTTCAAGGCTTCTGCGCTGGTTGATGCCGATGCCAAAACCAAGATCCGTCAATTGTTCGACCTTGCACCGCTGCATAATCCGGCAGCCATGATGGGGATTACGGCTACCGAAGTGAATATGCCCGGTGTGCCGCAGGCGGTTGTTTTTGATACTGCATTCCATCAGACTATGCCTGAGAAAGCTTATATGTATGCCATTCCTAGAGTGCTGTACAACAAATACAAGGTTCGCCGCTACGGCGCGCACGGTACCTCCCATGATTTCGTGAGCAAGGCTGCAGCTGAATATCTGGAGCGTCCGCTTGAAGACCTTAAGATCATTACTTGCCACATCGGTAACGGTGCGAGTGTGACTGCCGTTGACGGCGGACTGTCGATTGACACTTCAATGGGGATGACACCACTTGAAGGCCTGATGATGGGTACCCGCAGCGGCGACCTTGATCCGGCAATCGTTCCTTATGTAATGAACAAGGAAGAACTGTCCGTGGGCGAAGTGAATTCGATGCTGAACAAGCACAGCGGACTTTTGGCTATTTCTGGCATCAGCAGTGACATGCGTGATATTATTGATGGTGCGGAAAAAGGCGAGCCGAACTCTACGCTTGCTTTTGATATGTATGAGTACCGTCTGCGGAAGTATATCGGTTCTTACGCGGCAGCGATGAACGGAGTAGATGTGATCGTATTTACTGCCGGTGTTGGCGAGAATGCAGCCGTGTTGCGTGCGAAAGTGCTGAATAACCTTACGTTCCTTGGAATTGAACTGGATGCTGAAGCTAATAAGGTACGCTCCGGTGATCCGCGCCGTATCTCTACGGTAGAGTCCAAGGTACAGGTGCTCGTGGTTCCGACAAACGAAGAGCTTGTCATTGCACGCGATACTTATCGTATTGTGCAAGGAATTAACGGCTAAATCAGAGGAGAGATCAGTAGGGATGGCTAACAAGAGTGTAATCAAGAACGTGAATGAGCATGTTGGAGAAAGTGTTGTGATCGGCTGTTGGGTGAACAACAAGCGCTCCAGCGGTAAAATTCAGTTCCTGCAGCTTCGGGATGGTACAGGCTATATCCAGGGCGTTGTGGTGAAATCGGAAGTGCCGGAGCAGGTCTGGGACGATGCCAAGAGCCTCACCCAGGAAAGCTCATTGTATGTGACCGGAATCATCCGTGAGGAGCCCCGCAGTCAATCTGGATTTGAGATGACTGTAACGGGTATAGAAGTATTGCATCTTACAGAGAATTATCCAATTACCCCGAAGGAGCATGGCGTCGATTTCCTGATGGATCACCGTCATCTCTGGCTTCGTTCCGCGAAGCAGCGGGCTGTGCTCGTGATTCGTGCGGAGATTATCCGGGCGATTCAGCAATTTTTCAACCAGAACGGGTTCACGAAGGTGGATCCGCCGATCCTGACGCCAACGTCGGCAGAAGGTACAACGAACTTGTTCCACACCAAATATTTTGATGAAGACGCCTATCTTACGCAAAGCGGACAGTTGTACATGGAAGCTGCGGCGATGGCTCTTGGCCGGGTGTATTCCTTTGGCCCGACTTTCCGTGCAGAGAAATCCAAAACCCGCCGTCATTTGATCGAGTTCTGGATGATTGAGCCGGAAATGGCATTCACGGATCACGAAGAAAGCTTGAAGGTTCAAGAAGATTTTATCAGCTTTATCGTTCAGTCTGTGCTAACCAACTGCCGTGCGGAGCTGGAAGCGGTTGGCCGCGATGTGTCCAAGCTGGAAAACATCAAAGCTCCGTTCCCGCGTATCACCTATGATGATGCAATTAAATTCCTGAATGATAATGGACATGAGATTGCCTGGGGCGATGACTTCGGGGCGCCGCACGAAACGGCGATCGCGGAAGCCAATGACAAACCGGTCTTCATTACGCATTATCCGGCTTCTTTCAAGGCATTCTACATGAAGCCGGATCCTGAACGTCCAGAGGTTGTCCTCTGTGCAGATATGATAGCACCTGAAGGCTATGGGGAGATCATCGGCGGATCACAGCGTATCGACGATCCGGCTTTGATGGAGGAGCGCTTCAAGGAACATAATCTTTCAATGGATACGTACAAATGGTACATGGATCTGCGCACATATGGTTCTGTGCCACACTCCGGGTTTGGCCTTGGGCTTGAACGGACGGTAGCTTGGATTTGCGGTCTGGACCATGTACGGGAAACGATTCCGTTCCCTCGTACATTGTACCGTCTATACCCATAGGCAATCAAAGGGGGCTGCGCATGGAAGGCAAAGGATGGAGTACCTGGGGCGAAGGCGTGTCTTTTGGCCTCCAAAACGGGATGGCCGTCATTCCTTACGCACTCTTGAAGTATTACCGGAAGTTGAACCTGACCGGCAGTGAAGCGATGCTGCTAATTCATTTGTTGTCTTTCCGCCAGGTGGAGGGGATTGAATTCCCTTCCCTGGAGGAGCTTCAGACAGTAACCGGACGCAGTATATCAGCAATAGCGGGAGAACTGCAGAAGCTTATGAAAGAAGGCTTCATCAGTATTGATGAGGACAACGATGAGCTAAGAGATATTCACTATGAACGCTATAATTTCTCCGGCTTGTATGATAAGCTAGGTGCGTTTTTGTCGGTACTTGCTCAAGAATCCGTAAAGGAGAGAAGCAAACCTGTAAGTAGCGTGCCAAGTCTTCGGACGTCTGCACATCATACAGGGGTTCCTGCTCCGGATGGAGGCTACGGGAGTCCGGCTGCTCCAGCGGGCAGGGATGCGGAGGAGAGCCGCAGTCTGTTCACAATTTTTGAAAAGGAATTTGGCCGTCCGCTTTCCCCGATGGAATGTGAAACCATTTCCGGCTGGGTAGATCAGGATAAGTACCCGGAGGAATTGATTCTTCTCGCTCTGAAAGAGTCTGTATTCGCCGGAAAAGTCCATTTCCGCTATATTGACCGTATACTGCTGGAATGGGCCCGCAACCGGGTAAAGAATGCCCAGGATGTTAAGGCCTACTCTCAGAAGTTCCGTAGCGGCGGCAGATGAAAAGAGAATCAGCTGAAGTTTCTTGCCCTTAATCGGACGGGAGACGTTCAACGTCCTTCCTAACATAGAAACAACCGTACTTCCATTGGCTGGTTAGCCATGAGAAGTACGGTTGTTTTTGTTTTTAAAGATATGAATGTTTATGAAAGCTCTTTTTCCAGTGCTACTCCCATTTCGCGGGAGCGCTCGGCGCAGCGGTTCACAGCGGAAATCACGGTCTCGAAGAAATCCCCTTTTTCAAGTACCTCTAGAGCAGCCTGTGTGGATCCATTGGGTGAGGTGACTTTTTTACGCAAGGCGGCTGGTTCTTCACCGGTCTGCTGCACCATCCGGGCAGCACCAAGGACAGTCTGAACGGTCAGCTCTCTGCTCTGTTCAGCCGGGAGACCTCCGCGTATTCCTGCTGCAATCATAGCCTCCATCATGTAGTAAATGTACGCCGGACCACTACCCGAAATTCCGGTCAGGGTTTCCATGCGTTCTTCATCGATCACAGAAGTTAATCCAACGGCTTCAAAGATGTTGAGCGCGGTCCGGCGGCTTGACTCATTCACTTCCTTGGAAAAGGCAATGCCGGTTGCTCCCAGTCCGATGGAGCTGGAGGTATTAGGCATGGTACGCACAATCGGCTGTGGCTTTCCAAGCAGGCCTTGCATCGTACGGATAGTCATCCCTGCGATGACGGAAATCACCAGCTGGTCAGTAGAGAGAAGAGGCCCTAAGCCTCGCAAAGCATCGGCAGCATCCTTTGGCTTCATAGCGAGTACAATAACAGGAGCCGTGCGCAGATATTCATTTTTTTGTTCAGGTTCGTTACTGCCGAGCACCCCATAACGGCTGCGGAGCTCGCTCAGGCGTTCACTGCTGCTGCGGTTCAGCATCACGATATTACCGGAATCCACCACATTACGGGCAATCATGCCGCGCACAATCGCTTCCGCCATCGAGCCAGCGCCGTAGAAAACAATATTGTGATTAATTAATGGTATTGCAGGTTGCTGACACATGGCTTAAATCCTCCTAATAATTTTGAAGTTATAGTTCGTTGGTATTTCTTCGAAAATGGATTCGGCAGCACAGGTTTATCCCCGGACTTGTCCGGAGCCGTGAATTTTATATTTGGTTGAAGTCAGTGCAGGCAGTCCCATCGGACCGCGGGCATGCAGCTTCTGGGTGCTGATGCCAATCTCTGCCCCAAATCCGAACTCAAAGCCATCAGTGAAACGCGTTGAGGCGTTATGATAGACAGCAGCAGCATCCACTTCTTGAAGGAAACGTTCGGCATTACTCGCATCCGCGGTTACGATGCATTCGGAATGCCGGGTACTGAACTCAGCAATATGCTGCAGTGCTTCATCCAGTCCGCTGACGATTTTGATATTAAGAATATAGTCATTGTACTCCGTAGCGAAATCCTCGTTGGATACCGGTAATGCCCAAGGAATCCTAGCAACCGTTTCTGGACAGCCGCGCAGCTCTACAGGGATCTCGCGGAATGCTTCCGCCACAGCAAGGAGATGCTCTGCAGCAAAATCCCGGTGAACCAGCAGCGTCTCCATGGAGTTGCACACGGAGGGACGCTGGGCCTTGGCGTTCAGGCTGATCGCCAAGGCCATTTCCGGATCAGCACTGGCATCCAGATAAGTATGGCATATGCCTGCTCCCGTTTCAATGACGGGCACGGTGGCATTGAGCACGACATTCTGAATCAGCGCACTTCCACCGCGTGGGATGATTACATCAAGCATTCCGTTCAGCTTCAGCATCTCATCTACCGAGGAACGGTTTGGATCTTCGATTAATTGTAGAGATTGGCTTGGAATGGCTGTTCCGGCAAGTGCACGGTGCAGCACCTCGATAATTTTGCGGTTGGAAGACAGAGCAGATGAGCCGCCGCGCAGGACTACAGCATTCCCTGTTTTCAGACATAAACCCGCTGCATCTACAGTTACATTAGGACGTGCCTCGTAGATAATGCCAATGACACCCAGCGGTACACGGATTTTCTCAATATATAGTCCATTTGGACGTTCGATGGTTTCCAGGTTGTCACCGATTGGATCAGGCAGTTCGGCTATTTGCCGGAGTCCTTCTGCGATGCTGGTGATCCGTCCGACATCCAGTGCCAGCCGGTCAAGCATTGATTCCGGAGTACCGCCCAGCCGCCCTCGCTCCAAATCTTCGCTATTAGCAGCAATGATCGCGGGAGCTTCACGGATCAAGGCTTCGGCCATAACTAGCAAGGCCTCATTTTTTTGGCCGGTGCTCAGACTGGCTAGCACACCGGCAGTTTCTTTGGCTAATGCTGCCTTGTTTACAACCTCACTCATGTTACAACCTCCTAAAAGTTTTTTGAGCTTTACACCCTGGAATCAGGTTCGGATAACGCTTCGAGCTGTTAACGCAAGGTAATCCATTCATCTCGGTGGATGACCTCCAGCCGGTGAACTTCACCCAGCTTCGGCACGATCTGACCGCTTGGCAGTCCCTGAATACTGCGGAGCTGGGTGTCGTCATAGTTCACAATACCCCGCCCGAGCAGCTTGGCATCAGGTCCAAGGACTTCCACAACATCCCCTGAATGAAAATTCCCTTCAATCCGTTTTACACCCACTGGCAGCAGACTATGCCCGCCATGGAGAAGTGCTTCCACCGCACCTTCATCCACATACAGTGAACCAAGAGGAGTGGACATGAATCCGAGCCACTGTTTCTTGACGGGTAAGGAAGAAAGGTTCGTGGCAAAATAGGTGCCTTTTCCGTTGCCTTCGGCAGCCAACTCCAAGTCACCGGGCTCGGTTGCTCTGCCTATGAAGACGGGGACTCCGCCTCGTGTGGCGATTTTGGCGGCATCGATCTTGGAACGCATGCCGCCAGTGCCAACACTGGAACCAGCACCTCCTGCAAAAGCATAAATCTCCGGGGTAATCTCCTCCACACGCTCATAGCGTATGGCCGCCGGATTCTTGCGGGGATCACCACTGTATAAGCCGTCCATATCGGTTAGCACGAGGAGATGGGAGGCTTTTAGCAGATTTGCTACCAGGGCCGATAAGGTATCGTTATCGCCGAATTTCAACTCATCTACCGAAACGGTGTCATTTTCGTTAAATACAGGTACCGCTCCTTGCCGCAGAAGCTCCTCTACCGTCATCACTGCGTTATTCATTGCCCTCCGGCTACAAAAGTCGGTTCGGGTCAGCAGAATCTGCGCCGTGGGAATGCCGTGCTCCGCAAAAGCTTCCTGGTAGGCCTGCATCAGCATCACCTGGCCGACTGCAGCAGCAGCTTGCTTCTCATGCAGCAGCTTGGGGCGCGACGGATAGCCGATGCCCCGGAATCCGGCGGCTACAGCACCGGAGGTAACGAGCAGGACTTCACATCCGGCCTTGCGCAGTCCGGCAATTTCGGTAGCAAAGAAAGCAATTGCTTCGCGGTTCAATCCGCCTTCAGGTCCGGTGAGCGAGCTGCTGCCGATTTTGACTACGATTCGTGTTGTCAATGTGGTTCACTTCCTTCTCAAATTAAACATCTATATCACGCTGAAAACGACAAAAAGCCCCCATCCTTAGACTTAGCAAAGGACGAAAGCTTGGTTAACTTCCGCGGTACCACCTTCATTGATGAGGGTTCATCCGACTTCATTCTCATAACGGGAGTTTCCGTCCTGCAAGAGCAGGCCGCTCGGGGGTAGGATTCGGAATGGACAACCGCGGTAAATTCTCCCAGCCTGCCGGAATTTACTCTCTGATCACGGATAATCGCCTATTCGTACTGGTCCCGTCTGCACGTTTCACTATTTGTCATTTAGAATACCACGCAAATGTCGGGTTTGCAAAGTGCGGGAGAGTAATATTTTTTACCAGAGAAAGCATAAGCAAGGTTGACGAAATCACAGCCATTGGGCCGGATGATCAGAAACGCCTCATTAATTAGCATAATTTGAGTAAATAGACAGCGGACGAGCCTACCTGGCACATTTATGAGGCCGGAAGGCTCTTTTCATAAGAATACATACGCTGATTGCTGGTTGGCTATTCATCGGAAAGATCTTTGACGG
The DNA here is from genome assembly GCF_001909095.1 of Paenibacillus sp. P46E. NCBI lineage: Bacteria > Bacillati > Bacillota > Bacilli > Caryophanales > Paenibacillaceae > Paenibacillus > Paenibacillus sp. P46E. Next base: position 106,948 of record NZ_LVYZ01000110.1, on the reverse strand, counting down.
TTGTTTTGAAGGTTTCTATAAAGGCTTCTGCTGCTTTGGATAAATAGCGTCCGCGCCGGTAGGCAACCACCAAGGTACGGCTGGGTACCGGCTCGGCCAGGGGTAAATAGACGGGAACGAACTCACTGCGCGGTGCCCTGGCGATAAAATGGGGGACGAGTGTTACTCCCATACCGGTAGCGACGAGCGATTGAACGGTCTCCATATTATTACTCTCAAATACGATACGCGGCTCAAATCCGGCTCCCCGGCATAATTCGACAGTCATTTTACGAAAGCCCTGACCTTCTTTTAGTACAATGAACGGCTCATCCTTAAGCTCCTCCAGAAAGGTGCGAATCCCAGCTGCACTCCTTGAAGCGAGTGGGTGCTCTGGCGGGACGGCCAGGTCAATCCGCTCTTCACCCAGCACTTCGTAGGCGAGTGTCGGGATCTCCAGAGGCAAGGAAAGCAGGCTTAAGTCCGTTTGACCGCTAGCCGTGAGTTTTTCCAGATTCATAGAGGAGTCTTCGAGCAGCGTGATTTCAACCTCGGCGAATTTGCTTTTGAACACAGGCAGCACATGTGGCAGCAAATGCGCACCGGTGATGGGCATGCTCCCTACAACTACATGTCCGGTCCGCAACTGGGAGATATCCGACATCTCCTGCCGTAATAGCTCCACAGCATCTATAATCGTCTGAGCCTGCTCTACAAATTTCTCCCCGGCATGAGTAAGTTCCACTGAGCTGGTATTCCGTTGAAAAAGAAGCACGCCAAGCTCCTTCTCCAGCTTCGAAAGCTGCTGGCTGAGTGAAGGCTGTGCGATATGCAGCTTATCTGCAGCACGGGAAAAATTGCGCTCTGCAGCGATCTGTAATGCATATTGAAGCTGTCTAAGTTCCATGAAAAGACTCCTTAATAGTTAATGATATAGTTATAAGTATAACCTATAAGTGATGCTATATATTAATCAACTTCTGTCAGGCCTCTTCATTCCATATCAGGACTTATAGGTCAAACCTATGACTTTTATAGAAATCATATCTTGGAATTATAAACGTGGTGATGTTATATTTAGAGCATTCAAGAGAGACTCCACTTTCTCTTCCAATGAACGATTCTACTAATGAGGTGAAAATATGGGCAACAAGACAATGTTTGAAAAGATTTGGGACAATCACGTAATCCATCAGGAGGAAGGCAAGCCAAGTATCATTTACATCGATCTGCATCTGGTGCATGAGGTTACTTCCCCACAGGCTTTTGAAGGGCTGCGTCTCAGCGGCCGCAAGGTTCGCCGTCCGGGTCTAACTTTTGCAACTATGGATCATAACGTGCCTACCAAGGACCGCTACAATATCACAGATCCTATTTCCAAGCAGCAAATTGATACCTTGTCGCAGAACTGTCGAGACTTTGGAGTAAGACTGTTCGATCTGAATGATATTGACCAAGGTGTAGTGCATGTTATGGGGCCGGAAATCGGATTGACTCATCCTGGTAAAACGATCGTCTGCGGCGACAGCCATACCTCCACACACGGGGCATTCGGCGCGTTGGCTTTCGGAATTGGTACCAGTGAAGTAGAGCATGTGCTGGCCACCCAGTGCCTGCAGCAATCGAAGGCCAAAACGATGGAAGTCCGCTTCACCGGCAAACGTAATCCCGGAGTTACTGCTAAAGATATGATCCTCGGTGTGATTGCCAAATACGGTACGGATTTTGCGACTGGCTATGTTATCGAATATACAGGCGAGGCGATTCGTGAGCTGTCAATGGAAGAACGCATGACTGTCTGCAACATGTCAATCGAAGGTGGGGCAAGGGCGGGTCTGATTGCTCCGGATGAGACTACCTTCAACTACCTGCGCGGACGCCAATACGTGCCGCAGGGTGAAGCTTATGAAGCTGCCGTTGAAACCTGGAGAGGGTTTGTCAGCGACGAAGGTGCAGAGTACGATACGGTTGTTGAATTCGATGTAGAGACTTTGATTCCGCAGGTAACCTGGGGAACCAGCCCGGGTATGGGTACGGATATAAGCTCCACTGTGCCGAATCCGGCGGATTTCACAACAGAAAATGAACGCAAAGCCGCTGAAAAAGCGCTTGAGTATATGGATTTGGTGCCAGGAACACCGATTTCCGAAATCGGCATCGATTATGTCTTCATCGGATCTTGCACGAATGGACGCATTGAAGATTTGCGGGCTGCCGCGGAGGTAGCCAAGGGACATAAAGTGTCTAATCAGGTTACCGCAATAGTGGTTCCGGGATCTGGACGCGTTAAGCTTCAGGCCGAGAAGGAAGGGCTTGATAAAGTATTCACAGAAGCAGGATTCGAATGGCGAGAAGCCGGCTGCAGTATGTGCCTGGCTATGAACCCGGATGTTCTGCAGCCTGGACAGCGCTGCGCATCTACCTCGAACCGTAACTTTGAAGGACGTCAGGGACGCGGCGGACGCACACATCTGGTTTCTCCTGCTATGGCGGCTGCGGCTGCGATCAAGGGTCACTTTACTGATGTCCGTGACTGGAACTACAAGACGGAAGCCGTCAACGCATAGAACTTGAGAGAGCAGGAGGATATAATCATGGATGAATTCAAAAAATTAACCGGAATTGTTGCCCCGGTGGACCGGGTAAATGTAGATACGGATGCTATTATCCCTAAGCAATTTTTGAAACGGATCGAACGCACGGGTTTTGGACAATTTCTATTCTACGAATGGCGTTTTGATGAAGCTGGAAATGATAATGCAGCATTTGAAATGAACAAACCCCGCTATAAAGGGGCTTCAGTTCTGATCTCCCGGGCCAATTTCGGCTGCGGCTCCTCACGTGAGCATGCACCTTGGGCGATTATGGATTACGGCTTCAGAGTCGTGATTGCACCTTCGTATGCGGATATTTTCTACAACAACTGCTTCAAAAACGGCATTCTGCCGATTAAGCTCTCAGAAGCCCAGGTAGATGAGCTGTTTAAACGTACGGCAGAGCATGAAGGTTATCATTTGACGGTGGATCTGGAAAATAACCAACTCAGTGATGATTACGGCCTTAGCATTACGTTTGAGCTGGATGAGCACCGCCGCCAGTTCCTGCTGCAGGGACTGGATGATATCGGGCTTACGCTTCAACATGCGGATGAAATCGCCGCCTATGAGGAGCGCCACGCTGCTAAGCTGTTTTCTTAAGAGAAGTCAATACAAAAACTTTACAATATTTACACAAAACTTCTATTTCCGGGTGTCGGAAATAGAAGTTTTTTTGCTATAATCGATATATTCATTGCCGTAGAAGGCAACTTTTGGAGTTTTCTGTCGTCTTAATCTTATCTATGTATCTATCAATTGCCAGAAGGAGAGGAAAGGATGAGAAAAGCCGGACAACGGGTGCTATTTCTATTGCTGCTGCCACTGCTACTGCTATCATTCGCCGGCCATGAAGCCGCTGCTGCCGGGAACAGCACGGGCAGAATTGTAATGGACAATAAGGAGTTAGAGCTTCCCAAGGGAATCAACCTGGAAAACGTAAATGGAAGCGTTATGATTCCTATCCGTGTGGTGGTTGAGAATTTGGGATTTGAGGTACTGTGGGAGCAGAAGTCACGTAAAGTCACTGTTCAGCAGGATGGGAAAAGTGTTCAACTGGCTGTAGGCAGCAAAACAGCCGAAGCGGATGGAGTATCTCTGCCACTGAATGCGGCACCGAAACAGACCGGTGGCACAGTGCTGGTGCCTATCCGTTTTGTCAGCGAGCAGTTTGGCCTTAAGGTTGGATGGGACAACAGTGACAAAACGGTCTATTTGAGTGGTGGAATAACTGGCGAACCTGGCAGTTCAAACATTCCACAGCCGACAGCAACACCAATTCCAACACCAACCGTAACACCACAAGCAAGCCCCGTTCCTACAGACAGTCAAGGGACAGGGGGAGATATTGTAACCGGAGTGATTGCTCCCACACCTACCCCTATCCCGGGAAGTGCGGGTACCGTGGCTACTTCACCTCAGGTAATGGGCGCTGTATTCAGCGAGAACAGGCTGATCATCGCTGCGGCTGGGGGAGCCAAGCCTATTGTGTCTAAGATTGGCGGTCCGGACCGTATCATCATAGATTTTCCCGGCGCTGCATTTGCATCCGATTTTGTCGGGAGCTTTCCTGGTGTTTCCGCCAGCGGGAGTCCACAGGGCAAACTCGATGTTAGCGGCTATCCGCTGATTACCGAAGTGAGGTATGCGTTATTCAGTGCTAGTCCGCCCTCCGTCAGATTTGTCATCCAAACCATTGGCAGTCAGTCGTATCAAGTCAGTACAGATGACAGCACTGGGCTCGTAACCATTGATTTGAATACGGGGAGTAATGGAGCCCCGGCCACAGGAGGAACCGGAATCACCGGGAAGCCGATAGTCGCCCTTGATGCAGGGCATGGCGGGTCGCAATCCGGTGCCGTCAGCTTGACGGGAAAACTGGAGAAAAACTTCAACCTCGCTGTAATTCAAAAGGTAGGAGCACTGCTGAATCAGGAGGGACTGGTGACCGTTGTCTACACAAGAACCACGGACACCACACTTGGACTGCAGGACCGTGTAGTGATTGCGGAAGCTGCAAAGGCTAATTTGTTTATTTCTGTGCACGCCAATTCTTTGCCTGCCGATTATCCGAACAAAGATAAGGTCAATGGCAGTGAGACTTATTATTCACGGACCGAAAGCTTGCCTCTCGCACAGATTATGCATAAGCATCTGGTCGCTGGAACGGGCTTCAAAGATAATGGGGTAAGAAATAAAAGTCTTCATGTTACTAGAGAAACGAGTATGCCGGCTGTACTACTGGAGGCAGGTTATCTTACCAATCCGGGTAACGAATCGGCGCTGTACAGCGATCTGTTACAGGATAATCTTGCTCGGGAAATCGTTGCTGGAATCAAGGAATACCTCGGATTGTAGAGTGGCCTCCCCTCTAAATTGAGGCAAGGAAGTATGTTTTAGTGTGGCAGATATCCGCAACTTTTATGGGCAGCCGGAGTCTAATGATTGTCGAAGGTTGTCAGTCGGATTGTCAGCATGAACGCTATTTTAGGCGGAATACTAGATTCTTAGAGGTGAAGAATGAAGAAATTTTCTTTTATGCTGTTGCTGCTGCTCTTTGTACTGGTTCTGCCGGAGCAAGGACATGCCGCCTCCGGGACCAGCAAGATTTTTCTGGATGACAAGGAGATCACCGCAGGGCAGGATGTTTCTGTTGAAAATGTAAACAACTCTGTCATGGTACCGCTTAGGATGATTGCCGAAAACCTTGGATATAAGGTGGACTGGGATCAGAAGAGCAAGACGGTTACGATTGAACAACAGGGCAAGACTATTAAGCTGATTGTGGATCAGACAACGGCATCTGTAGATGACAAGACTATGATTCTAACAACAGCACCGCTGCTCCGTAGTGACACGACACTGGTGCCGATCCGGTTTATCGGGGAACAGTTCGGCCTTACGGTCAAATGGGATAACACAGCCAAGGTAGTAAATCTTATTACCCCGGAAATACCCGAGAGTAACAACGGTTCAGGGGAAAGTGCTGCTGACGGCGGGAGCGGTGTAGTCGTACCTCCAGCAGATCCGACGGCTGATTTAACTATGGTTAATGGCGTCAGCTTTAGCGAGAACAGGCTGAGCATTGCCATGGATGGAAATTCTCAGCCGAAGGTATTCAAGGCATCCGGACCTGATCGGATCGTGATTGATTTGCCGAATGCCACATTCTCGGATGTATTCGGGACAGGCCAGGTTCTTGATCCGAATTTGAACGGCAAACTTACTGTAACCAATTATCCGGATGTATCGGGCGTTCGCTACTCGTTATACAGCACTAAACCGTATACGGTTCGTTTTGTAATTGATCTGAATCAAGCCAAAAATTATAGTGTTGATGTGTCAGGAGATACCTCCAAGCTTGTCGTTATTGATCTAAATGCGGAAAGCACAGATGACACTGCGACATTGCCCGGCAATAGCGGACGCAAACTTGTAGTACTGGATGCGGGCCATGGAGCCAAGGATTCAGGTGCAATCGGGATAACTGGCAAATATGAAAAGAACTTCAATCTGGCAGTGGTACTGAAGGCTGCTGCGTTGCTGAAGCAAGAAAACAATATCGATGTCGTGCTTACCCGGAGTGATGATACTTTCCTTGAACTCAAGGATCGGGCAGGCATGGCCAATAATCTCAAAGCAGACCTCTTTATTTCTGTTCACGCCAACAGCAGTGGTTCATCAGTATCAAGCGGATCAGAAACCTATTTTCAACGGGATGCCAGCAAGGCGCTGGCGAACGTAATGCATAAGTATCTTGTACAGGCAACCGGATTAAGTGACCGTGGTGTCCGGTATGGTAATTTTCACGTCATACGTGAAACGACTATGCCTGCCGTACTTCTAGAAGTCGGCTACCTGAGTAATAAAGGCGATGAATCCCTGTTGTTCTCCGAGGCTCTGCAGAACAAAGTAGCTGCAGGGATTGTTGCCGGTATTAAGGAATATCTCAAATTATAGCAGCAGTCAAGCGGCAGAGCAGGGCCGCAAAGTCAGCTTTCGGCCGTAGCATCAGGTCAAAAAGGCTTTGCGGCCCTGTCTGCCCATATTCATCCAGAGGGGGTAATTGTTGATGAACAAGAAATGGACCTATGCAGGTATTTCAGCTTTGCTTTTGCTTGTGATCGCTGGATGCGGCGAAAAACCTGCAGCAGCACCGGCCGGTAACGCTGGACAAGATTCCACAACGGTCGTGAACGGCGCTGGCAGTACTGCTGAAAGCACCAACGGGGGCGGTGAGGATGTTGTAGCTACTGCAACCGCTCAGCCGACCGCAGAACCTGCTACTCCTTCGCCCACAGCGACAGAGCAGCCCACTGCTCCCGACAAACAGAGTCAGAACATATCCGTGTATTTCACTGATCCTCAGCAAATGGAGCTCGTTCCCGCTAAAGCTGACATAAGCTATGCAAATGATGTGGAGAAGTACAGCGAGGCTTACAAAGCCCTGCAGAGCAGCACCAACCCTGACCAGATTCCTTTATGGGGTAAAATTGAACTTAAATCGCTTAAATTTGCGGACGGCCAGATTACAATGGACATTCATAAACCAGATGAAGCCCAACTTGGTGCTGGTGGTGAGGCTTTTGCCATCAGCGCACTGGCTGAGACCCTGTTTCAATTTAAAGAAGTGAAGAGTATTGAGGTTCTTGTAGATGGTGAACAAGTTGAAAGTCTCATGGGACATGTGGATCTCGAACATCCAATGACCAGAGAAAACAGCGGTTTGTAAGGAAGATGCAGGTATATTCCGGTTAACCGGCGAAATGATTTACTAATATTTTAATATGATCCAAAGAGAGGGGAATAACCTATTGTCCGGGCAAAAAAGGTCAAAACGTTCTATTCATACTTATTCCAGCAAAGCGGCAACCGTAATTCTGGCCGGCACGATGGTGCTTGGCGGAGCAGCATCCGCGTTTGCCGACACGGCTGCACCAGTGACAACCTCAGCAGTGACTAACGTAACTGCTCCGGCAGCGGCAGCCGGGATTTTTACTGACGTGAAAAGCGGCTTTTGGGCCGAAAAACATATTTATAAGTTGGCTTCCCAAGGGATTGTTGTAGGGAATAACGGTCTGTTCCGTCCGGGGGATTCCGTTACCCAGCAGGAGGCGGTGCTCATGGCACTCCGTTTCATGAAGTTGCAGGGCAATGTGAATACCGGTACCGATGTTGTGCTTCCGACAGATTTCAAAGTAACCAATTACTATAAGCCTTATGTAGTCCTTGCTTTCCAGCAGGGGTTGCTGGACAAGACGGTGGAAATGGCTGCCGATAATCTGAAGACCTCCTGGGGGGAACGCAAGGCCAGCCGAGAATGGGTAGCCGAACTTCTGATCCGGGCGCTGGGCAAAAATGCGGATGCTGCTGCTGTATCCAGTCAACCGACCGGGTTTGCCGATGACGCCAAAGTTACTGCGAATAAACGGGGATACATTAAGACCGCAGTGGATCTGGGTATAGCCAATGGCCTGGACGGTAACCGGTTTGACCCGCAAGGTGCTGTGACCCGTGCGCAGCTGGCTACTTTCTTCAGCCGTGCAGAAGCTCACAATACATTGGATTATGATAATACCGTCAAAGGCAGCATCAGTGCCCTTCAGAACGGCAAGCTGACACTATACAATAGCGGGAGAACAACTGTATTCGATTTGACTTACAGTACTGCCTATTTTACCAGCACATCAGAAACTAGAATCAATTTCAGTGACCTCAAGCCTTATACCAAAGTGACTGTTATCGGTGCTACCTATAATGCCGCTTATGTAGAAGTAACCGATCCAGCGCAGCAGGTGCAGACCATTGAAGGCGTTTTTGCCAAAATCACACCGGGTACAATCTGGCTGGATTCTCCAACCGGATATGATCAGTACAGCTATGATGGAAGCACCTCCTTTGTGGACGTGAACGGGGCAGTAATTACGCCTTCCTCTATTACCGCTGCGAGCAAAGTTTCCCTGCTCCGGGAGACCTATAGTGGTGCAGGCAAGCTGGTTAAGGTACAGGTAACCTCGGGTATTGTGAACAAAACAGCGACCGGAACCATTCAGAATGTCGATACCACAGCCAAGAGCATTACATTCAAAACAGCTGATGGGCAGACGGAATCCTTCAAATGGGAGGATGGCACAACCCTGTTCAGCTCTCAAAGCTCGGTGCTGCTGCCTGCCGATCTGAAGGTGGGGGCTTCGGTGAAATATTCCATTAAGGATAATATGATCCGGACCGTAGATGTGACTTCAGGGGTAGAGCGCACCGTACAAGGGTCGATTACTGAACTGACCAGCTCCACAGTAGTCTACAAAAAATCGGATGGCACGCGAGAAGTGAAGCTGCTTGGATCTGCGCCTGCCATCGTAATTCCGGGTGTTACCACTCCTGTCATTGGTGATCTGATCGCCGACGCCTCTGCAGGAGATAATGTACAGATCACATTGAACAGCAGTGACCAGGTTACGAAAATTGAAGTTCTGAGCCGCCAGATTGATCAATTCACTGGTGCGACAGTGGTAGATTATAGTGTGAAAACCCAGCTGCTGACGGTTATGGACAGCAGTGGAAAAGCTCACCTGGTGAAGCTCGATACCACTACTAAGCTCGCTTCAGAAGGGGTGGCGAATACTTCGTTGACCAATATGGGGTATGTACTGACCGAAGGCCGCAAAGTAGATGTTGTGGCTGCTGGACAGCGAGCTATTTCTGTGGAGACGAGCAGCAAATATGAAGGTACACTGACCGCTGTGAATACAACCAATAAAACAATGACGATGAAGCTTTCCAATGGACAACTGCTGACCTTGCCTTACCCGCAGTCCGTGGACATCTTTGGCCGCTCGAATCTAGCAATCACCGATGTGGCACTTAACAGTGCGGTAACTGCCGTACTTGCCGGTAACCAGAATGTGGTTTCCGTTCTGCGGGTGAATTCTTCTGTCCAGCTCGAAATTATTACCCTGGATGCAGCCGCAAACAAGCTGGGAGTGAAATGGTCGGGAGGAACATCCGAATTGTACACCCTGACACTGCCGATGACGGGCGATACTGGACAAAACATAAAGATCAGTGATTTGAAGGTTGGAGACTTTGTGAATGCCTCATTTAATGGCAGCACACCGCTCTCTCTCCAAGCGGTTAAGCTTAGTACGGGTCAGTTGACAGCTGTGAATGCTAGCACAGGAACATTAACTGTGAAGGATTACAAAGCGGGTACTCAGACCATCACGGCGACTGGTGGGGTCAAGATTATCCGTGACGGGTCTACTGCAACTACGCTCGGCTCACTTACTACTGCAGATCGTGTGGAAGTGCGCAAGGACTCCGATGGTTCCACGATTATACGTGTATTGAGCCAGCAGTCACATGCTTTCTCGCGCTACGAGAGTGGAACGAATGAGATTTTGGTGAAACGTGCAAGTCTTGACGATAATAATTTCCGCTTTGCGCTGGGTGCAAATGTATATATTCATCAAGGTGACACGACTTTATCCGTGCAATCTCTCAAAGAAAATGATAATATTATAATGTATTTTAATAATAATGTTCTTGTTGAGATAGTGAAACAATAAGTGCTTGGTGATTTTCCGTGTGAAACACCGTCTTGATTCAGGCGTTTTGCCTGCATCAAGACGTTTTTTTTGAAATATACAGCTGGTGATGTGTTAGCTAATAATGTATGAACGTGTACGTTACAATACATACTTTGCTTATATTTCTTTACAATTGAGAAGTTACACTCACTGCAGGTGGTGAGAGGTAACACTCCGTGGAGGGGACACTATGAAAGTTGCAGAGGTCCGCCACATCCTGGATACCATCGGAGAGCTGTTCCCTGATGCGCATTGTGAGCTGAACCACAGCAACGCATTTGAGTTGACAATAGCCGTGCTGCTCTCAGCCCAATGTACGGACGCAACAGTGAATAAAGTAACCGAGGACCTGTTCCAAAAGTATAAAGCCCCGCTCGACTATGTTTCGGTACCCATTGAGGAACTGGAGAGCGACATCCGGCGAATAGGTTTGTATCACAACAAAGCGAAGCATATTCAAAGTCTCTGCTCAATCCTGATTGAGCGGTATGGCGGAGAGGTGCCTCAGGCGCACGATTTGTTAATAACCCTGCCGGGTGTGGGGCGCAAGACTGCTAATGTAGTAGTATCCAACGCTTTTGGAGTCCCGGCCATTGCGGTGGATACCCATGTAGAGCGGGTGGCCAAGAGGCTTGCCCTTGCAGGCTGGAAAGATTCTGTGCTGGAAGTGGAGAAGAAGCTGATGAAGGCGGTGCCGCGTGACGAGTGGACACTCACGCATCACCGGCTGATCTTTTTTGGACGTTATCACTGCAAAGCACAGAATCCCAAATGTCAGGTGTGCCCGCTCTTGGATGTGTGCCGGGAGGGTAAGAAACGTATGAAAACTACTGTAATCAGGAAAGCTAAGGATCATACGGAAACAAGTGATTAAGAGTTAGAGATGAAGAAGAGGATGGGATAGAGATGAAGTGCATTTCTGTATATACCGATAATTTTGAAGCGTTCTCCGATATCTTTGAACGTGTAGTGGAAAGCCCGCTTGAGGAAAACGAAGAACAGGAAGTGGAAGGCATCACGATCAGCCACTCCGGCGATGTGCCTGAGCATTACCTGGAACGTATGTCCCAAAAACCTGAAGTTGTTGTGATGAGAGATAAATCCCGTGGCTTGACCATTCTGCAGCACGGTAAGGTATTTGAAATTCTGCTGCCAGTTCTGGAAACTGCTTAAGACACTCAGCTTGGTTTCATAAGCAGGAGTGAACCAAATCGGATGTGAGAAAGCCGGCCCAAGGGCCGGCTTTTTGGTATGCAATGAAAAAATCACTGTTGATTTTGCTCTTATTGCTCGTTAGTTTCGCTCTCAACGAATTCTTTTAGCAGCGACAGTCTGTCATCCCAATAGGTCTCGAAGAAGGCGAGCCAGTCTTTTAGTTCTGCAAGAGGCTCAGGGTGAAGTGAATACCTTGTCTCCCTGCCAATCCGTCTGGAGCTGACAAGACCAGCATCAGATAAAATATGCAGATGTTTGTTAATGGCTGTACGCGAAAGAGGGAAGTTCTCCGAAATGGCCACAATCGGCATATCCTTATGGGCAAGCAGCTGTAACACGCTTCTGCGGGTGGGATCAGCGATCGCTTGAAATACATCGTGCTTGAGTGCCGGGGCAGCCACTGCTTAAGCCTCTGTATAACGAACGAGACTTTTGTTGACAATACCTTCCCATCCACCGTCCATAATTCCGCGGATCATTGAATGAGGTTGTCCGAACTCGGTAGCCTTTGTTTCATCCCAGCCTGAATGAATCAGGGTAAACTCTGTTTGCTGTTGGTCCAGCTCTTTTAATTCAAACACCAGATGCCAGTCTTTGCCCCAATCAAAACCCAGCCGGTGAGGAGGGGTAAGTTCAGTTACAGTGCAAGGAGAATCACCAAATTGGCTTGAACGCAGGATAAACTCCTTACCCAGGACCGGTTCAAATGTATTATCCATCCACCAGGCTGCAATCCCCTCAGAAGTGGACACAGCGGTCCATACCTTTTCAATAGGAGCTTTAAGAACTACAGTTTTGCGAATTTCGGGCAATGCCTTTTCAGTGTGCATAAGTTACCTCCTATTTTTGTAACACCTTTTGGTTTCATGATTGATTGTAACACCATAAGGTGTTGCATTTCAATAGCTATAAGAACTTCAACAAGTTTGTAAAGCCATACCTGGATTTGTGAGATTCGTGAAGGATTATAGGGGAATTTGTAAATAGTTCTGATTTGAATTGTGGCAAACTGGTGATAAAATGTAATTATTCTATTCTTGGTAGTTATATGATACACGAAGCAGCGAAGGTGGGAGTAAACGTGGGAGCGGAACGGGCCAAAATGGAGAATGAAATCTTGAAGAAACCGTCCTATTCTGGGCTCAGCAAGCTTATGAAACAATGGGGCGATCCGGCTGCAGAACAAATCATCTCGGATTTGGAGTTAAAAGCTGCTGCGGGTGAGCTGACCTTTGCCTTTTGCGGGCATTTCTCAGCAGGGAAATCGAGTATGATCAATCAACTGTGCGGTAAGCCTGTCCTGCCTTCCGGGCCGGTTCCAACCAGTGCGAATATCGTATCCATCCGCAGTGGAACCCCTCGTGTTCTGCTGTATCCGCAAACTAGTGAAACTGGAACCAAACCGGCTCCATGGGAGACAACACCGGAACAACTGCAGGATTTTTGCCGCAGAGGGGGCGAATACGCCGCCATATCTGTATGGGAGAACGTGCCGTTGCTGGGGAGCCATGGAGTTCTGATGGATACACCGGGGGTGGATTCCACCGATAACGGACATCAGGCGGCAACGCATTCGGCACTCCATTTGGCGGATGTTGTGTTTTATGTGATGGATTATAATCATGTGCAGTCCGAGAATAATCTGGCCTTTGCCAAAGCACTGAGTGAATGGGGCAAGCCCCTGTATCTTATCATTAATCAGATTGACAAGCACCGTGAACAGGAAATTACGATTGAAGTGTACCGGAAGCAATTGGTAAGCGCTTTCGATCAATGGGGGATTCAGCCGGCGGGAATTCTCTTTACTTCACTTAAGGTTCAGGAGCATCCATTGAACCAGTGGAAGGATCTGCTGAATCTGATTGAGAAACTCCTGGAGCAACGGGATGAGCTGCTTCAGTACAGTCTGTCCCGTTCCCTTTATCATACCGCAGATGCAGCCCTGGCAGCTTGCAGAGAAGGACAGCGGGAGGAACGGGAGCATCTTCTTGGGGAAGTTGGAACAGCGGAGGAACGGGATAATGTGGAGCGGGAGCTCCTCGAATGTGCGGATGAGCGGGCAAAGGTTCTGACGCTGGCTGAAGAGGCGCGTCATCAGCTGCGAACCCGTCTGGATGCACTGCTGGGCAACAGCAACCTTATGCCGGCAGAGGTCCGGGAAGCTGCCGGGGCCTATGCCGAAAGCGTCAGTCCCGGCTTCCGCAAGGGACTGCTCTTCACGGCAGCGAAACGGGAGAAGGAACAGCAGAAACGGCTGGCCGCCTGGCATGCGCTGCAGGGACGGGAGATTGCCGCCCAGCTGGAATGGCATCTGCTCCAGCTGGTCCGGCAGTGGGGCGAAGACCTCGGAGTCTGGGATGAGGCGGCAGAGACGGCACTTAAGCAGGCGTTCCCGGCGTTCAGCCCCGGGGTGCTGGCGGCTGCCGTCAATCCGGGAACCGGCTTCAGCGGCGAGGCGCTGCTGAATTTCTGCCGCACCCTTGCGGCTGAAATGAAGAGCCAGTTCCGCCGCGCTGCCCTGGGCATCGGCGATGAGCTGCTGGCGAAACTGCCGCCGCTCCTGAACGAGCGGCTCGCGGATGTATCGCGCCGCGAGGCAGCCCTGCAGCGGCAGGCGCGCGCGCTCAGCGCGCTGGCTGCCCTTGACCGCGCGGCGGACGCCCGCGCGGCAGAGCTCGCGGCGCTGCTGCCGCAGCGCCGCACCCTCACCCCCGGCACGCTGCCGGAGGTGAGGGTCACCCCGCAGGCGGGCGCGCCCGGCGCCGCGCCGCGGGAGACCCAGCCGCCGCAGGGCGCAGCGGCTGGAAGCCCCGCCGCAGGACTTGCGGCGGGGACGGCTTCGCCGGCGGGCGGACGCCGCCGGCTCGGGAAAGCCGCAGCGGTGCTGGACGCTGCGGCGGAGCTGCTGCGCAGCGAGCCGGCCATGGCCTCGGCTGCGCGCAGCCTGACGGCGCGGGCGGCGGATCTCGCCGGCGGCCGGTTCACCCTGGCGCTGTTCGGAGCGTTCAGCGCCGGCAAGTCCTCCTTCGCCAATGCCTTACTGGGCGAAGATGTGCTGCCTGTGTCTCCGCATCCCGCCACAGCGGCAGTGAACCGTATTTTGGCGCCGGAAGGGGACTTCCGTCACGCCAGCGCGGTGGTCACCATGAAGAGCGTGGAGGATTTCTGGGAGGATATCCTCCATTCCTTCAGTGTGCTCCAGCTTGATCCGCCGCAGCTGGAGAGCTGGACTTCGAGCGCTGGCAATCTCCAGGTCAGCGGGCTCCATCCCTCTGCACTGCCGCATGCCGGATTTCTCCGGGCGGCAGCAGCAGGCTGGAAGGAAGCAGAACCCTTGCTCGGAACCGTACGCACTGTCGATCTGCAGGAATACCGCCAGCTGGTCGCCGAAGAGACACGGGCCTGCTTCATCCAGGGAATTGATCTCTATTACGACTGCCCCCTGACAGCCGGCGGTATCGTACTGGTTGATACCCCTGGAGCGGATTCACTGCATGCGCGTCATACCGGAGTAACCTTTGGTTATATGAAGAATGCCGATGCGATATGTTTTGTGACCTATTACAATCATGCGTTCTCCAAGGCGGACAGGGGTCTGCTGGCCCAGTTGGGCCGGATCAAAGACAGCTTTGCGCTGGACAAAATGTTCTTCATCATCAATGCCTCCGATCTGGCCTCAGATGAGGAAGAGCTGCAGGAGGTGCAGAAGCATGTTGCGCAAAATCTGCGCGCCGGCGGTCTGAATGCACCACAGATGTATTCCCTCTCCAGCCTGCTTGCACTGGAAGGGAAAACGGCAAATAACCGGGAAATCTATGAGGCTTCCCGGTTCAGCAGCTTCGAGCAGGCACTTGCACATTTCGCAGGCGGGGAACTGCCGAGGCTGTCACTGGCAGGGGCCAAAGACAGCCTCGGCGCCATCCGGCGCCGGACGGAAGAGTGGCAGGAGAAGGCGCGTCAGGCGGCGGGCCAGCGTGAAGTGCAAATGAGGGAGCTGCAGGAGCAGCGGAGTCAGGCAGAGCGGCGGCTGGCTCTGCTGGCCGCTGAGGAGCGTCCGCGCCGGGATTTACGCAAGGAAGGTGAGGAATTGCTGTATCATGTCCGCCAGCGGATCTCCTTCTCCTTTGGGCGTTTCTTTCAGGAATCGTTCCATCCCTCTCTGCTCCGTGAAGACGGCGGCCATCTGAAAGATATCTTTACAGCCTGTGGGAGAGAACTGGAACGGACGACTCAGCGGGAGCTGGAGCAGGAGCTGTGGGCCACCACACTCCGGCTGGAGGCTGCCGGGCGCCGTCTGGTGAACTCAGCCGCAGCAGCTGCAGCTGAAGAGCTGTCCATACCACCGGAAGAGCTACACTTTCTTCAGAATGATAAGGAGCCTTGGCCTGCTCCGGCCAAGCTGGAAGTCAGACTGGAGCCGCTGGATTGGACGGCGCTGTGGAGCTGTTTCAAATCCCCACGCCATTTCTTTGAGGGAACCGGCCGCAATGAGGTTAGAGCAGGGGCCGAGCCTGGGATGAAGGAAGCCGTGGCAGGGGCTGTTGAAGAACAGGAGAGCTTTTTGCTGGACTTCTATGTAGAACGTATGGATGCTGCTTTCACCCAAGTAGTGAATGAGCTGAGTGAGAATCTGTCCGAGCGGGAAGCGGCGATCACAGAGCTCCTGAGAGGGGGTGATTCTGCAGAGCATTGGAGTCATCTCAGCAGCGAATTGCTCCAACTCGAACAAGCTTTGGGCGATATCGTGGACAACGATCTGTGAAGTTTGTAGGAAAATGTCGAAGAACACTTGCATTCTGACGGATGATGGAAGAAAATAAAGGAGCCTGAAAATTTACAGTTTGCATTGCGTCGTTTACAGAAACATAGAACGCAGCAATCAAATTGGCGAAAGAGGTTGGAATCGACAATGTGGGGAGCTCCTTTTTCAGCCCAGAGCCGTAAGCTGCTGCTCCTGGGCAGCGGGGAATTGGGCAAGGAAGTCATTATCGAAGCTCAGCGCCTTGGCGTAGAGACCGTAGCTGTGGATCGTTATGAAGATGCACCGGCGATGGGAGTGGCCCATCGTTCCTATTGTTTTGATATGCTTGACGCGGAAGCACTGAAAAAGCTGATTCGTGAAGAAAAGCCGGATCTGATTGTTCCGGAGATCGAAGCCATTGCCACACATGCACTCCAGGAGCTGGAGCAAGAAGGATTCTTTGTAGTCCCTACCGCACGTGCAGCGCGGCTGACGATGGACCGGGAAGGCATCCGCCGGCTGGCCGCCGAGGAGCTGGGCTTGCCTACAGCAGCCTACCGTTTCGCGGATAGTCTGGACGAGCTGCGTCAGGCCATAAGGATCCTGGGCACCCCGTGTGTGATTAAGCCGATCATGAGTTCGTCCGGCAAAGGGCAAAGCGTATGCAAGAAGCCTGAGGATGCCGAACATTGCTGGAATACGGCGCTGGAAGGTGCACGTGCCAAAGGAACCCGGGTTATTGTAGAAGCCTTTGTGACCTTCGAGAGTGAGATCACACTCTTAACCGTACGTTCAGTCAGCGGTACGGTATTCTGCCCTCCGATCGGCCACATCCAGAAGGATGGCGACTATGTGGAGTCCTGGCAGCCTCATCAAATGAGTGCAGCCCAGTGGGCTGAGGCTCAAGAAATCGCCCGCGCGGTGACAGACCAGCTTGGCGGGTTTGGGATTTTTGGCGTGGAGCTGTTTCTTACGGATCATGGTGTATTGTTCAGCGAAGTTTCGCCGAGACCGCATGATACCGGCATGGTTACTATGATTACACAGGATTTATCGGAATTTGCTCTGCATGTCAGAGCCATTCTTGGATTTCCGCTCGACTCGGTGCAATTGCTGTCACCGGGCGCATCAGCAACATTGAAGGCAGAAACAGCCGGACAAGCTTATAGGGTGACCGGTATTGGCGAAGCGTTGGCGCTTCCCCGTACACAGGTCCGTGTGTTCGGCAAACCGGAGATCCGCCCTGGACGGCGGATGGCCGTAGCGTTAAGTGCAGCGGAAGATGTGGAAATCGCGCGGACGACAGCCAAGCAGGCGGCGTCTATGCTAAAAGTGGAGGTAATTGAGGATGAACAGTAGTACTCAGGAGCAGGTACTGCAAATTCGCAAATGCGGCTTGAATGATCTGGAGAGAGTGACAGCCCTTCTGCGGGAATTCGGCTATCCGACAACGCTTAGCGTGATGAAAGAAAGAATGGAAGACATGGAGACTGATCCGTTCCACTGCACTCTCGTTGCAGAACTGGATAATGAAGTTGTGGGAATGGTTGGACTACGGAAGGTAAGATCCTATTACAAGCATGCAGACTGTATTATGGAGATTACCGCACTGATCGTAGCTGAGGAGCTTAGAGGCAACGGACTTGGAAAAAGACTGGTGGCCTCAGCAGAAGACTGGGCACGCCAGCAGGGATGCTGCCAGCTTTTCCTGAGAAGCGGCAACCGGGTGGAACGTGCGCCGGCACATGCTTTTTACCGTCATATCGGATTCGAGAAAACCACCGGCTACCGCTTCAACAAATCATTGCTATAGACCATATGCACCAATCATCCCCATCCCGGTTCAAGCGGGATGGTTTTTTTTTGCCCGTATGATCTATTTCTCCATACACATACGCATTCTATGTATTCCCGCCGTAAATCCACCTTCCTTAACTTAACCATAGATTGAGTCGTTCGAATCAGATAGAATGGGTGTAGAATGACCTAAACCTGATTCAAAGAGGGATGGAAAATGTATAAATTGATTCTTGCCGAAGACGAAGAAGAAGTAAGAGAAGGGATTATTGCGCAAATCGACTGGGAGCACTACGGGTTTGAGGTTGTGGATCAGGCAGAGAACGGGCGGGAAGCCGCAGACTCCATTGACCGGCTGTTGCCGGATGTAGTCGTAACCGATATCCAGATGCCATTTATGAACGGGCTGCAGCTGGCGGAATGGATCCGCAGCCGTCACCCTAATACGAAGATAATTATCTTGACCGGATATGATGAATTCGAATACGCCCAGAAGGCGATCAAGCTGCAAATAGATGAATATATTTTGAAACCGTTTTCTGCACAGGAGCTGATTGACGTTCTGCTTAAGGTAAGGGCAACGATAGAAGCGGAGATTGCCGAGAAGGAGAATGTGTTTGTACTGAGTGAGCATTACCGCAAAAGTCTGCCGGTGCTCCGTGAGCAATTTCTCTCGTCTCTGGTCTCCCGCAGACTCCCCGCTGCAGAGATTGCCGGAAAGAGTGCTGAATACGGTATAGAATTAAGCGGTGCGCGGTTTCAGGCATCTGTGATCCGTGTGGATTATATCCGCGAGGGCGGAGATGATGCTGTAACAACTAATCGTCCTGTATCACTCAGAGATACGGGTGAACGTAATCTTCAACTCTTTGCCGTACTGAATATTGCTGAAGAAATCTGTCAAAAGCATGGATTCGGCAAAGTATTTATCTACCGTGATGATGTGGTGGTGCTCTCGGTCAGCGAAGACAGGGATGAGGCCGCCATTACCAGCCGCACCTATGCTATTCTTGAGGAAATCCGCCAGAATGTTCAGCGTTATCTTAAGCTTACTGTGACAGCGGGCTCCGGTACGGCCTGTAATTCTCCAGCCCTCTTGTCCCATTCCTTCAACGATGCTCTGCAAGCGCTGGATTATCGTCTGATCCTTGGAAATAATAGAGTGATCTGGATCGAAGACGTAGAATCCCGGGTTGGGCGTATGCTGGCGTATGACGAGCTGACCCAGCAGTCGCTGATCCGTACGATCAAGCTGGGTACCCTCCAGGAATTGAGAGAGGTAGTGGACGAGCTGTTTGGCGGATTGGATGCGGCACTGGTGAGCACGCAGGAATATCAGATTTTTCTGCTCGAGATCATCACCACGAT
Source organism: Paenibacillus sp. P46E (assembly GCF_001909095.1). NCBI lineage: Bacteria > Bacillati > Bacillota > Bacilli > Caryophanales > Paenibacillaceae > Paenibacillus > Paenibacillus sp. P46E. The sequence continues at coordinate 87,665 of NZ_LVYZ01000110.1, read as the reverse complement.
ACTTCGGGTAGCCAAGGAATCGGGCAGTGAGATGAGCGATTTTAACGGCCTGGGATTCTCCTCCCTGACAGAGATTCAGAAATTCAACAATATGGGTGAGGCCAGGGAATGGATTATCGGTGTGTGCAGCCGGCTCATGGATTCCATTGCCTCGGAAAGGCAGTCCAGCTACAAGCAGCTGATCGACCAAGCCAAGGATTATATCCGCAGCCATTATGAGGAATCCGATATATCGATCGGCAGAGTCTGCCAGCATTTGCACATCAGTACCGGCTACTTCAGCAGCATTTTCAAGAAAGAAATGAAGATGACCTTTGTCAGCTACCTGCTGCAGATTCGTCTGGAAGCGGCCAAAGAGCTGCTGCGTTCGACAGAGCTTAAGGCATTTGAAATTGCCGAAAGAATCGGTTTTGCCGACCCGAACTATTTCAGCTTTTGCTTCCGTAAGAAATATGGTCAATCGCCAAAAGAGTACAAAAACAGCTCACGGGGAGGATAAGTTATGATCAAGCCAAAGGCTTATTTTTTTCCGCTTCGTCCCCAGCCGCGCAAGCGGGGCAAGCTTCGCTTGTCCTCCAAGCTGCGGAGTATCCAGCTCATTATTACATTAACCTTTACGGCGGTCACTGTACTTGTTGCAGTGATCGTTAGTTTTATGCTGTATAACAAATTTGCCGCAACCGCCGAAAAGAACGCCAATATGAACATGCAGCAGATTATTGAGCAGGTGAATTATAACCTGGAGCTGTATGTTAAAGGGATGGGAAGTATTTTTGAAACGGCTGAGAAGCAGATTACAGCCAGTCCTTCTATTGATTCTTCCTTGCTTGGCGAACGGATGGGTACGCTGATGAGCAGCCGCGAAGATCTCGTCTCGGTAGCAGTGTTCACCCCTAAAGGTAAATATGTGGTCGGCACACCAGGCCAGAATATGCGGCTCAATACCCAGCTGCAAAGTCAAAGCTGGTTCACTTCGGCTATCAAAAGCTCTGAGATTTCCTATTCAGCTCCACATATACAGAATTTGTTCAAGGGGCGTTATACCTGGGTGGTCTCCACCAGCAAGTTGATTGAATACAAAGAAAACGGGCTTACCAAAACGGGCGTGTTGCTGATCGACTTCAATTTCCGTACGATTGATCAGCTCAGCCGACAGGTAAAGTTGGGTAACAGAGGGTATGCTTACATTCTTGATCCGCAGGGCAACATTGTTTACCATCCACAGCAGCAGCTGATTTATGCCGGGCTGAAGTACGAGAATGTGGAGCCTGTGCTGGCGTATGAATACCGCAGCTATCTGGATGAATCTACAGGAGAGAAACGCTTTATCACAGTACGCACACTGGCCCAGACAGGCTGGAAGATCGTCGGTGTGGCCTATTACGATGAGATTGTGACGACTAAGCACGACCTGAACCATTTTTTAATCTGGTTTTTGGGTTTCGTTATCCTAGGTGTAATCGTGTTATCTATCTTTCTGTCCTGGCTGATTGCCAGTCCCATCCGCAAGCTGGAACGGACGGTCAAGCTGGTTGGAGAAGGGGATCTGAACACGCCGATTGATGTTAGCGGTGCATATGAAATAGAACAGCTGTCCCGGCGCTTTAACATGATGCTGCAGCGGATTAGGCAGCTCATGGACCAGATTATCTATGAGCAGGAAACCAAGCGCAAGGGTGAGCTTGAAGTGCTGCAATCGCAGATTAACCCCCATTTTTTATATAACACACTGAATTCGGTCATCCGGCTGGCGGAAAGAGGTAAAACGGATGAAGTGGTGACGATGATCCAATCACTGTCGAAATTTTTCCGTATCAGTCTCAGTAAAGGGAAGAATATGATCACCATGCAGGAGGAGCTGGATCATATCCGGCATTACCTGGTCATTCAGAGCCTCCGCTTCAAAAATAAATTCCGCTATGAGATTAAGGCGCAGGATGAGGTTCTGACGTATCAGACGATCAAGCTGATTCTGCAGCCGATTGTGGAGAATGCCCTCTACCATGGCATTGAAATGATGCCCGATGAAGGACTGATTACTATTACTGCAGAGCTGCAGGAGAGGATGATTGTTATCCGGATCAGTGACAACGGGCTTGGCATGAACCAGGAGACACTGAAAACGATTCTGAGCGGCGGTAAAACCAGCGGCGGATCAGGTGTGGGAGTTCGGAACGTGAACGAACGGATCGGACTTGTCTACGGACGGGAATACGGACTCACCTTTGAGAGTGAGATTGAAGAAGGCACAACGGTTACAGTCATCTTTCCTGCGGTCCGGGCCCAGGAGGGGCCAGAAGAAGGGAAGGAGGAATCCGTACAATGAGAAACTTACGCTTAGGGGTTGTTTTGCTGGTGTGCGTAGTACTGGGGTTTACGGTCACTTCCTGCCTGGGTACTTCTCCGGCATACATCAGTACAACTAACATACACAACGTCCATATGATTGTAAAAATGAACAAAGGCGACTACTGGAACACTGTGAAGCTGGGTGCGGAGGCCGCAGCCAAGGAGTTCAATGTGAAGCTGACATTCAAAGCGCCGGATTCTGAGAGCGACATCGACGAGCAAATCAAGATGGTAGAGGAGTCTATTAAGCAAAAGGCTGATGTAATCATTCTTGCAGCCAGTAGTTACATGGGGCTCGCGCAGGTGGTGGACCAGGCCGAATATTACAAGATTCCTGTAATTTCGGTAGATGCGGAGGTAGGTTCAGCCAAGGTCAAGACCTATGTGGGCTCAAACGGCTATGAAGCCGGGCAGAAATCAGCAGAAAGGCTGATTAAGCTTTTAAATGGCTACGGGGAGATCGGTATCATCAATTTCACGAATTCCACCGGACACCAAGGCTCATCCGGAGCAATTGATTACGGAGCACGGGACGCGAATGAACGGGAAATGGGTTTTCTGAACTATGCCGCCCGGTTTCCCAATGTAGAGGTTGTACAGATTTCCTATACTTCATCCGATACTAGCGATGCTGAACAACTAACCCGGGATATGCTGTTGAACCATCCTGATCTCCGGGGCATTGCCACACTGAATGAAACAGCTTCACAGGGCGCGGGCAATGTGATTCAGGAGCTGGGCTTCAGCCAGTTGAAGATGGTCGCCTTTGACAGCTCTCCGTCGATGATGGAAATGCTGCAGAATGGTACGGTTCAAGCTACAGTCATCCAGAATCCCTTCAGCAACGGATATTTGGCCGTCAAATATGCCGTAGAAGCCTCTGAGGGCATTAAAGTGCCTGAGCGTGTGGATACCGGTACGAAGCTGATTGATCTGGAGAACATGTTATGGCCGGAGAACCAGAAGTTATTATTTCCCTTTGTCCGGTAGAAGGTCCAGATCATTAGAATTTTTATAAAAATGAGTAGGATTTTATATTCGCAACCGCTTTCACGTCGGGCATAATAAGGATGTACCCAGGACATACTGGGCACAACTAAAAAGAAACATATATCAGGAGGTCAAATAATTATGAAAAAAATCACTTCCGTTTTACTAGCCAGTGCTCTGCTGGGTGCAGCTCTCGCAGGCTGCGGCGGCAATAATAATGCAAAGACCGACAATACAGGCAATGCTGCAAAAGCTACCAACAGTGCAAACTCCGGTGCTGCTGGTAAGACTCCAAAGGTCGGCGTGGCTATCTACAAATTTGACGATACATTCATGACCGGTGTCCGCAATGCCATTGACACAGCTGCCAAAGGCATCGCTACTGTAGACATCGTAGACAGCCAGAACTCACAGCCTACACAGAACGATAAGGTGGACCTTTTCATCACAAAGAAATACGACGGCATGCTGATCAACCCGGTTGACCGCACAGCAGCAGGCGTAATTATCGACAAAGCCAAAACAGCAAATATTCCGGTAGTATTCCTGAACCGCGAACCGCTTCCAGAAGATATGAAGAAATGGGACAAAGTATACTACGTAGGCGCTAAAGCTGAAGAGTCCGGTACGATGTCCGGCCAGCTGATTGTAGACTACTGGAAGGCTCATCCAGAAGCTGATAAGAACAAAGACGGCGTGCTCCAATATGTAATGCTGAAAGGCGAACCTGGACACCAGGATGCCGAGCTGCGTACCACCTACTCCATCCAGGCCATCGAAGATGCCGGCATCAAGGTAGAGAAACTGGCTGAAGACACAGCAATGTGGGATCGTGTTAAAGGACAAGAAAAAATGGCAGCCTTCCTAGGCTCCCACGGTGACAAGATTGAAGCTGTTCTTGCCAACAACGATGATATGGCCCTCGGTGCGATCGAAGCTCTGAAAGCTGCAGGATACTTCACTGGCAACAAGTATATGCCGGTTGTAGGGGTAGATGCTACAGCTCCAGCTGTTCAAGCGCTGCAAGACGGAACTATGCTTGGTACGGTGCTGAATGATGCCAACAACCAAGGTAAAGCTGCAATTACATTGGCTGCATTACTGGCTAAAGGTGAAACGCCTACCAAAGAAAATGTGGGCTTTGACATCACAGACAACCAATATGTATGGATTTCCTACAAAAAAATTACTAAAGATAATGTAGCTGACGCTAAATAAAGCTTAATACAAATAAAGCCGGGGAGTAGAAACTGCTCCCCGGAATTCCTTACGGGTAGGAAGCAGAAGGGAACCGCTGTGCCTCTCATGGAAAAAGACAAATAGCGTAGGGGGCGTAACAACATGGCAAAAACTGAATTTTTGCTGGAAATGAACAATATTACCAAAGAATTTCCCGGAGTAAAAGCGCTGGACGGCGTGAGCCTGAAGGTAAGGCCGGGTTCGGTCCATGCACTGATGGGTGAGAACGGCGCAGGCAAGTCTACACTCATGAAATGTCTGTTTGGGATCTATTCACCGGATGCCGGTGAGATTTTTCTGGATGGTGAAAAGGCTAATATCACCAACTCCAATGATGCTTTGGGTCACGGAATCTCCATGATACACCAGGAGCTGCATCCTGTGCCGTTCCGCAATGTGATGGAGAATATCTGGCTGGGGCGTTTTCCGACTAGAGGGTTCGGACCGATTCAGTTCATTGACCACAAGAAAATGTTTACTGACACTGAAAACCTTTTCAAGGATCTGGATATCGATCTGAATCCCGAAACCCTGGTAGGTAAACTGTCTGTATCCAAAATCCAATCTATCGAAATCGCGAAAGCCGTCTCTTTTCATTCACGCGTTATTGTAATGGATGAACCTACCTCCTCGCTGACCAGTGTGGAAGTGGAGCATTTGTTCCGGATTATCCGGGATCTGCAAAAAAGAGGCGTGTCTATTATTTATATATCCCACAAAATGGAGGAAATCCTCGAGATTTCTGACGAAGTGACGATCATGCGTGACGGCAAAAAAATCGGTACATGGCCTTCGGCAGAGTTGACAACGGATCTGATTATTTCCAGAATGGTTGGCCGCGACCTCACGAACCGGTTCCCTGAACGCTCCAACGTTCCCGGTGAGGTTTTCCTGAAAGTGGAAGGGCTTACATCGCCGGAACCGAGATCGTTCAAGGATGTATCCTTTGAGCTCAGACGGGGTGAGATTCTGGGTGTCGGCGGTCTGGTTGGTGCACAGCGTACGGAAGTTATTGAGGCCCTGTTCGGACTTCGTGCAATAAAATCCGGTAGCATTTCCATTGCTGGCAAGAAGGTTAATATTCAGTCGCCGCAGGACGCCAAAAAACACGGGTTGGCACTGCTTACCGAAGAACGGCGTGTAACGGGGATTTTCCCGGTGCTATCTGTTCATGAGAATGGGGCTATTGCCAATCTGGATCGTTATCAGACGCCTTATCTACTGCTCGACGGCAAGAAGAAAAAGGTTGAAGTGGATAAGATGATTGAAAAGCTTCGCACCAAGACACCAACCACCAAAACACAGATCATGAATTTATCGGGTGGTAACCAGCAAAAGGTGCTGCTGGCCAGATGGCTGTTAACCGAGCCTGAGGTACTGCTGCTGGATGAACCGACGCGCGGGATTGATGTCGGGGCCAAATTCGAGATCTATTCGATCATCGCCGATTTGGCGAAGCAGGGCAAAAGCATCATCATGATCTCTTCGGAAATGCCGGAACTGCTCGGGATGTCCGACCGCGTAATGGTTATGTCTGAAGGCAAGCTGACAGGAATACTAGAAGGCGAGCAGGCTACGGAAACCGAAGTTATGCGTCTCGCTGCACAGCATTAAGGGGGAAACTACTAATGAACGTTAAAAAAGCTCAATCCTTTGTCACTCAAAACGCGATCTATATCGTATTGGTACTGCTGATCATGGGTATTATCATCTATGAGCCAAGCTTTATGTCCATCAATACCCTGCGTGACGTCCTGATTCAATCATCTACACGTGTAATTATCGCTCTGGGTGTGGCCTTTATTCTGATCACAGCCGGTACGGACTTATCCGCAGGCCGGGTTGTCGGATTCACGGCGGTGATCTCTGCTTCGATGCTGCAGATACCTGATTATTCACGCCGGTTCTTCCCTGATCTGCCTCAGGTGCAGGTATGGCTTCCAATCCTGATCGCTATCGTTGCCGGTCTTCTCTGTGGTCTCGTGAACGGGATTATTGTCTCCAAGCTAAATGTTCCGCCATTCATTGCTACACTCGGTACGATGCTGATTGTATACGGTTTGAACTCCCTGTACTTTGATATGGACCCGAACCAATCACAGCCGATCGGCGGTCTGCGTCCTGACTTCACCAAGATAGGCTCCGGTTTTATAGGTGAGGGAAAATATTCTATACCGTACATTGTCATCATAGCCCTTGTAGTCGCCGCCATCGTGTGGGTGCTCTTCAACAAAACCAAGCTTGGTAAAAACATGTACGCTATCGGCGGCAACATGCAGGCTGCCAAGGTATCCGGGATTAACGTATCCAAGAACCTGATCTACATCTACGCTATCGCTGGTGCCCTGTACGGTCTGGCTGGTGTGCTTGAGGCTGCCAGAACAGGCGGCGCAACAAACAACTATGGTAACATGTATGAGCTTGATGCCATCGCGGCTTGCGTAGTCGGCGGCGTGTCCACTACAGGCGGTATCGGTACGGTGCCGGGCGTTCTGGTCGGTGTTATTATCTTCACCCTGATCAACTACGGTCTGACCTTTATCGGTATCAGTCCTTACTATCAATTGATTATCAAAGGTCTGATTATCATTGCGGCGGTATCGTTTGATATGCGGAAATATTCGTCGAAGAAGTAAGCGAAGCAACAACAATAACTACTTGTGGTGATTGGGGCGTGGCTACGGTGAGTGTTTGGGCTTTCGGCCGCTGTTAGGTTTGGATTTCCTGATTTAAACCGCTGGTCGCGGTAGAAATCCAAACCTAAAGGCGGACGCATTCGCTCCTACAGCTCCAAACCTCCCCTCCGCCACTTGCATCACCTTGGGATAGTCCCTCCCCGCTTCGCGAGGGGGAGGGGAAGTATAAAAAGCGTTTGCTGGATATCCGGCAAACGCTTTTTTGGATTTTGAGAAGTCTCGACCGACAGCCTAAGGATAACTACTTGCAGGTTGTTCTTATTTTTTTCTGGAAAATACCGATATACAAATCAGGAATTGAATAGGAGATTTGGACGAGATGACAACTTCAATAATCAGCAAATACAAGAACATTGAAAGTTACTTCAAAGATGAGTTAGGAATACGGTTAGTAAAACCAAAAGGCATTCCGCTGGCAAAATTAGAACTCGCCAAGGAGAAGTTGCTTCTCAAAAGTGAGAGTGAACTCAGAGTACTAAAAGCAGATGCCAATTCTTTAGGTGATTGGGTAAAAGCTATAACAATTTTATTTACTGTACTTGGACTTGTGTTTACGATGACTACAAGTGTAATAACAAGTACTAATGAGAGTTATGATGCTATCGATAACTCAATAACTGATGCTGCTAGAGATTTAATTGTAGAACAAATTCGAGTAGCTGATGACCCTGTTTTAAGAAACAAACAAATTGGGGATGCATATAACGCAGCTGCAAAGATTAAGCGTGAAAGAATTGCTAATAGTTATACGATGAAAGCAGTGGTCTATCTTATGTTTATTTTCTTCCTACTGATATGTCTAATTTATTTCAATTTTATTGCAAAAAAAAGCTTCGCTTTGAGTAATATAATTAATGAAACACTTGAAGAGAAGAAAGTAATATCGTTACTCGAGAAGGAACTAAAGAAAGAAAATGAAGCACAGGATAAGCAAATCAACCAGGATATATTTAAAGAGAAAGTTAGAATTGAAAAATTAAGACAAGAACGTCTTAATAAGAAATATAGTAAGTAATCGCAAAAAGAAACCCAAGCTCTTTATATGTCTTGGGTTTTTCGACAAGCAAAGCGTTTGCTGGGGTATCCGCAAACGCTTTTTGGCTTTAAAAAACTGTCTCCGCTACTTCGTATCTGGAGGCGGTACCTCAATCCCAATATGCGAATAAGAGGCGAAGTCGAACAAACCCCGGTCTGTTAGCTTGAGCGCAGGAATGACCGGCAGGGCCAGGAAGGATAAGGTCAGGAAAGGATTGAAGTGATCCGGTGCACCTATCTCACGAAGGGCGGCGTACAGCTGCTTCATCTCGGTATAGACCTGTTCATAGCCCTGCTCGGACAGGAGTCCTGCTACCGGAAGCGGGAGGGAGGCAAGAACTTTACCGCCGCATACTACAGTCAGTCCGCCGTTCATGGCTTCGATGTGGCGGATGGCGGTGAGCAGATCCAGATCCGAGACTCCGGCGGCGATGATATTATGCGAATCATGAGCTACGCTTGCCGCGATGGCACCTTTGGAGAACTGAAAGCCTTTTACGATACCCAGACCGATATTCCCGGTCCGGTTATGTCTTTCCACGACAGCTAACTTGAGCTGATCCTGCTGAACGGAAGGGGTGAAGCAGCCATTCTGCACCTGAACCTGTTCCTTGAGGTGGCGGGTTACGATTGAGTTTGGAATAATTCCGATAACATTGCAGTAGCCGGACTCTAGATGGATTGAGAGATCACCGGTTTCCACATTGGCCAGGCGGCAGCTCTCGGCAATTGAACTTTGAACATCAGCTGCTGTATTTTCTGTGAAAGCTCCTGTAACCAGCCTTCCATGGTCAACAACACATTCGCCTTGTTTGAAGACCTGAGAGATGGAGAGTGAATTGAGATCGTCCAGCAGCACCAGATCCGCCCGGTATCCAGGTCCAATGGCGCCTCTGTCTTGGAGTCCGAAGCATTCCGCTGTGTTCAGCGTTGCCATCTGGATGGCTGTGATGGGATCAAGGCCTTTGCTGATGGCAAGCCGGATGTTGTGGTCCACGCTGCCTTCTTCCAGCAGATCATCAATTAATTTATCGTCGGTCACGAAAAGGCAGCGTCTGGCATTCTTTGCAGTAACAGCGGGCAGAAGGGCTTCCAGATCCTTGGCGGCGGTTCCTTCACGGATCATTAGATACAGGCCCAGGTCAAGGCGCTGTTTGGCCTCTTCGGCATGGACACATTCATGATCTGTCCGGATGCCAGCCGAACGGAAGATGTTAAGGTCCTCCCGGGCAATCCCGGCAGCATGCCCGTCGATCCGCTTCCCTTGGTCAAGTGCACCGGCCAGCTTATCCAGCATCCCGGTATCAGGCCCGGCCAGCGCAGGGAAATCCATCACTTCAGCCAGTCCCAGCACCATGGGGTCCGCATACAGCGGATTGAGGTCAGCGGCCTCCAGCCTGGCTGCACAGCTCTCGAACTTCGTTGCCGGCACACAAGAGGGCAGCATGACGTAAATATCCACCGGCAGGTCTCTGGAGCGCTCCAGCATGTATTTAATACCCTCTACCCCGGCCACGCTGCCGATTTCGTGCGGATCGGTGACTACTGCTGTCACTCCGTGCTGCAACACCACTTTGGCAAATTCCCGGGGAGTCAGCATGGAGCTCTCAATGTGTACATGCCCGTCGATCAGGCCGGGAATAATCCATTTTCCGGAGGCGTCTGCCGTCCGTTTGCCTTCATAGGAGCCGATTCCTGCAATATACCCATCCACAATGGCAATATCACCCTCCATAAGCTCACCAGTAAATACATTGACTATGGTTCCGCCTTTGATTACAAGATCGGCCGGAATTTGCTTGCCTGCCACCTGAATGCGTTTTGTGAGCAGGGACTGCGTGCCGTTGTTCATAGGTTTCACTTCCTTTTCTGTTTTAAGGTATGCCAAAAATCCTGATCGCAAAAAAATGCACACCGGCATTCTTTTGTAATCAGGATTTTACGGTTCCTGGTAGAGACCCTCGGCCCTTATCGCCGAAGTTATACAAAAATGTTATGTCTATAGTATGCGAGGAAGCCATGAATTTCAAGATCACACCACATGTCATATACAACCTTGCCTGCTTAGGCACATAAATCCGCCCCTGCCCATATCCTGTAGGCATAAGGCTTTGGTAAAGGGGAGCGAATGGATGCTGAGGATCAAATTGAATGAGCTGGGTAAAGGCTGGGATACCGGCCTTGTCCAGACTGAAGTATGGCGGTGGGACGGAATCGGCTGGAACGAGTGCATTCCCCAGCAGGAAGAGGATTTTATCCGGGCAGATGACGAGCTGTTCGTAACGATCCCCGCGGTAGAGGGATTGTACCGGGTGGACTATTTCCGTAAACCTCCCGAACCGCAGATTGTTCTCCCAGAAGTAGAAGAGAGCGCGCTGAGGGCTGATCTGTTGCACCCTGCGCCTTTCAAGCTGAAAGAGGGCACGTTGTGGGGGTACATCAACAATGAAGGCCGGACAGCCATTGAGCCCAGATACGATTATGCCGAGGATTTTCAGCCGAACGGTTTGGCTATAATACAGCGTAAAGATAGAACCGGGTTGATTGACAGCACCGGCAAGGAGAAAGTAAAGCCCGTCTATTCCTTTATTGCCCCCTTTTCCGAGGGCCGGGCTGTAGTCTCCGATGCGAAGGGGTATACCCTGATTGACGAAAAAGGCAAAGAGGTCACCTCCGCCCGCGCAGACTATTTGAATTCGATTCATGAAGGCCGGGCGCTTTTTTCCAGACAGAGCACCACAGGCACTTCCCGCTATGGCTACTGGGATGCGCAGGGTAAAGAAGTCCTGCCTGCCGTATATGAGGATGCTGGTGATTTTATGGGGGGGACGGCACTCGTCAAAATCAAAGATGGAGAGTACGGATTGATCGATCCGCAGGGAGCGGTATTGCATTCTTATCACTATCCGTTTGTGGGGTATCCGGGGGACGGTCTGCTGGCGTTTCAGGCAGAAGAGAACGGCAAATACGGCTATCTCCGCACGGATGGAACTATTGCAATCCAGCCGCAATTTACCGCTGCACTGCCTTTTTCCGGGGGCCGAGCGGTCATCAATACAGCAGCTAATTATGGCAATGCCTATGGGCTGATTGATATGAAGGGACTACAGATCATCCCGGCCACCTATTACGAGGTGCTGCAGCTTGGCGAGGATCGCGTTGCACTCGGGACCCCTCTGGATGCTGCCCGGCCTTACATCGGGTCTCGTTATGTCATCGCAGATGCGGTAACTGGAAGGATTCTCAGCAATCATCCCCTGCTCGGTGTGAACAGTTATCAGAATGGCCTGGCGTCCGTATATGATGCCAAGGAGACCTATTTTATCAATAAAAGCGGCCAAAAGTCCGCCCAGCCCCCTGTTATCCCTGGTGCTGGCACTCTGTCCTTCAGCGGCAGTCTGATCCGGGCGGATGTAGATCAGCGCACATCTTATTATGACCGCAGCGGCAAACAGGTATGGAGACAAAACAGTGTGATTCCGCTCCGGCCGCCGTATTCCGTATTGGAGAAAAAATATAAGCCGAACAAAGACTATCTGGTCTATTATCCCGTGGTGGAAGGCATTGCTATTACGGATGTGTCCAGAGGAGTGAACGACAAGCTGCGCAGTCTTTCTCTGGCTGAAGGTGCAGGGACAGGCGGTGCGGCCCAGGATTTCAGCTATACCGGTGATTTTAACGTATCCTTCTTCCGTAAAAATCTCCTGGTCCTGGAGCTGAACGGGTATCGCTTCCCATTCGGAGCAGCACACGGCATGCCGACAAAAATCTATACGCATATCAATCTGCGGAACGGTAAATTTTACAGGTTGGTTGATTTGTTCAAGCCGGGCAGCAAATATGTGCAGAAGCTCAGTGATATTGTCGGCAAGCAGATTGCGAATGATCCCCAGTATTCCTATGTATTTCCCAATACCTATAAGGGCATTACCGCAGACCAGCCGTTTTATGTGGATGAAGAGGCACTATATCTGTATTTTGCCCCTTATGAGATTGCGCCGTATGCTGCCGGATTTCCTACATTCCGTATTCCTTATGCGGAGATTATGGGACTCATCTCAACCGAGGGGGAGTTCTGGCAGTCTTATCACTAAGAGGAGTTCTGCCCTGTTCCAGTATATAATGTAAGAAAATTTAAATTAATATATACGGCTGCCGTTCCAGAAGGAGCGGTGTTGCCGTTTTTTTGGGGAATACAAGCCTTAGACAGTCTGCCGCTAGACGGGACAAGCGGTCTGAACTCTACTAATCCCCAGAATTTAGAAGCGCACAGCTCATAGATTTGTGTTACAATGACTGAGGAACAAATTACAACTTTGTAATATTTGATTCAGCGACTCTTGGCAGAAGACCAAACTACAACAAGAAAACAAGGAGATGGCAGAATGAAGAGCAAGTCTTTAAGAGCAGTGATTGGAGGAAGTGTAGCGGCTGTTATGGCGCTTAGCCTCTCTCTTCCATTACAAGCAAATGCAGCATCGGAAACTCAGACAGTGACCATAAAGACCACTAGCTTTGCACAATTTATGGAATATCTGAAACAATACAGCACAAACGGCTTTTCGTTGGATGGTTCCACGGTAACCTTTACGAATCCTCAGCCTGTTATTGTTACAAAACCGGCAGCAGCTGCTCCAACAGCTACAGCGAAGCCTGCCGCTACACCAGCGCCTGCGGTTCAGCCCGTAACGCCTGTGGCAACACCAGCACCAACAGTTAAACCCGTCGTCCCAGCCAAACCTGTAGCAACACCAGCACCAATAGTGGCAGATACGTCCGGAACTGCTGCATTTACCCAGCAGATCGTAACGTTGGTCAACAAGGAACGCGCAGCAGCTGGATTATCTCCTGTAGCAGCACTAGCTAGCCTTAACAAAGTAGCAGCAGCCAAGGCAACAGATATGCGTTCGAACAATTACTTTTCCCATACGTCTCCGACGTACGGTTCACCTTTTGACATGATGTCATCTTTCGGCGTGACTTATCAGTACGCAGGTGAAAACATCGCCATGGGACAAAGAACACCACAGGAAGTCATGACCGCTTGGATGAACAGCACCGGGCACCGGGCCAACATACTAAGTGCGAATTTCAATTATATCGGTGTCGGCTTTGACAATAACTACTGGGTACAAGAATTCATCGGCAAGTAAACTTCAAAAGCTTCAATCTCTGCAAGGCATAACGGCTCCTCTTTCAATCCTAAGAGAAACCGCAGCTGTCTCAGCAGTTAACCGTTCTCCGGCGCAGCCGGGGAGCGGTTTTTTTAAGCAATCATGTTTATATTTCTTCTGAAACGGATACAGTCCTTTGAAGAGTAGTATCCGCTTCCATTTGCATTCAGTATTTGCAAATTGAACATAGAAGAATTATGTTTATCTACATAGTTAAGAAGTTTGTAAAATGTGGAACAATACAGAATAGATTAGCACACGGAGGGATAGCTTTGAACGATTCCAAATGGACCTGGCGCGCAGTCAGCTTGATTTCCATAGCGGCTACAATCATTTTAATCGTCGGGTTTGTGTATGCGGTAAAAGATGTGCTGTACCCAAAAGGAGCAGCCACACTAACTATTCTACCGGAGCAGACTGCTGCTCCAGTCTCTGCTGCCGGAGAAACGATTAGAATAGCGGCAATAGGCGATTCCCTGGCGAAAGGTACAGGCGATAATGAAGGCAGCGGGTATGTGAAGCGCACGTTAGACGGCTTAACCGCAAAAGGAAGTAAGACGAGTCTGATCGGCAATATGGGGATCAACGGTCTGACAACAGCAGGGCTACAGAGCAAGCTGCAGCAGGAAGGTGTGAAATATGCGCTTCGCCAGTCTAACGTGATACTGGTGTCCATAGGCGGGAATGACCTTTTCAGAGGGGCTGACCTTTTGGGAAGCGGCAGTGAAGGCCAGCAGATTTCGGTACCGGATACGGAAGGTCAGAAAGCTGGAAGCATGGAGAAAGGCTCAGGTGTAAGTACAGGTGCGGGTATTGCAGAAGGGAATGATAAGATATCTCCTGATTCCCTGCTGGCAGCATTGCCTGAAGCGGCGAAACGGCTTAATACCATTCTCGAACGTATTTCAGAGATTAATCCTGAGGCGCAGATCTATTATCTGGGACTCTATAATCCATTTGGAGATGTTCCTGAGCTGCTCGTACCTGGTAACCAAGCGGTAACGGCCTGGAATAACGCGGCGATGGATATTATTAATAAGCATAGCAACATGACGCTTGTTCCCACCTTTGATTTGTTCAACCGGCATCTGGACAAGTATCTGTCGAGCGATCATTTCCACCCGAATGGCGACGGGTACCAGCGGATCAGTGAGCGGGTCATTCAGGCATTGCAATAAGCCGGGCATTTGTCAACAGGGCAAAATAATCAACAGAAGGGAGCTGCAAGGAATATGACAACCAACCCAAGAGACGGCTCCGGTACAGTAGTGCTGTCAGTCGACAGTGTCCGCAAAAAGATCGGGCGCAAATGGATTATTGATGATGTAACCTTTGATGTGCGTGAAGGTGAAATATTTGGTTTTCTCGGTCCGAATGGGGCTGGCAAAACGACGACTATCCGCATGCTGGTAGATTTGATCCGACCCAGCGAAGGGAAAATCACCGTATGCGGCTACAACGTGAACCGTGAGCCTGAAAAAGCGCTGCAATATGTCGGTTCCATTGTAGAGAATCCAGAGGTCTACACCTATCTGACCGGATGGGAAAATCTGCAGCATTTTGCCCGGATGCAGCCGGGAGTAGGTAAGGACCGTATCGCCGAGGTAGTCGACATTGTCCGGCTGGATCAGAGGATACATGATAAGGTAAGTACGTATTCCCTTGGCATGCGCCAGCGGCTGGGTATTGCTCAGGCACTCCTTGGACGCCCCCGGCTTCTGATTCTGGACGAACCCACGAACGGGCTGGATCCCAAAGGAATCAAGGAACTGCGTGAATTCATCCGGCGGCTGGCCGATGAAGGTCTTGCCGTATTTGTGTCCAGCCATCTGCTGAGCGAAATTCAGCTGCTCTGCGACCGGGTAGCCATTATCAGCAAAGGACGGGTGCTCGCCGTGGGCGGAGTCGATGATCTGGTTGCCCAGAGCTCACCATATGTGCTGTGGGAGCTGGATCCGTTGAGCAGAGCAAAGAACCTCCTTGGCGGCCGCCCGGATATTTCAATACTGGAGCTGGACGAAGTGACTCTGGATGATTCCGTTATTGCCGGCATGGGGGCCAATTCCCTGATCACTGTAATGGAAGAGGATTTGATTCCGGAGATTGTAGCCGTACTTGTTACAGATGAGGTGGAAGTACGGGCTGTGCATAAAATCAACCCAACACTGGAACAGCTATTCTTGAAGTTAACGGAAGGTGAAACTATTGACTAGCCTAATGCCGCTCATCCGCAATGAGTGTCTGAAGATTATTAAAAAGAAGCGTTTCTACATTATTCTGCTTATTCTGTTTGTTCTTGTACCTATGTTCACCTACGCGCAGATGCGGATTGCGGAGCGCAGCCGGGATAAGTTCAACTCCGACTGGAGACTGGAGGTTCAGCAGCAAATCACAGATAATCAGAATTCACTCGGCAGTGACCGGATCCCTGAGGAGTGGAAGTCTTACCGGAAAATATTTGTCCAGCAGCTGCAATATTATCTGGATCACGATGTGAATCCGAATGAGCCTAGCGGTGTAACCTTCACCCGTGAGTTTCTGGACAATTCGGTATCCTTGTTTATTCCGCTGCTGATTATGGCTGTAGCCTCCGATTTGGTCTCTGGAGAACGGACCACCGGAACCATCAAGATGTTGCTGACCCGTCCGGTGAAGCGCTGGAAAGTGCTGTTCAGCAAAATGGCGGCGCTGCTGATGTTTGTCTCAATGATTGTGCTCTCGACCTTTCTGATCAGCTATCTGGTTTCGGGTCTTGCCTTTGGGTATAAAGGATTTAATGTCCCTGTCTTTACGGGGTTTCAGCTGAATGGGGATACAGTGGATATGTCTACCGTGCATGCTGTGCCGCAATGGAAATATTTGCTGATGCAGGGCGGACTGATCTGGTTCGTGAGTGTAGTTGTTGCTCTTCTGGCTTTCATGGTATCGGTGCTCGTGCGAAGCACAGCCGCGAGTATTGTAGTGATGATGGCGGCACTGATTGCCGGCACCATATTGACAAATATGGCTTCAGCGTGGACTACGGCCAAATATTTATTTATGGTCAACCTGGGCTTGACCGGCTATTTGTCCGGATCGCCCGCCCCTATTGAGGGGATGACACTGTCCTTTTCTATGGGGGTGCTAGCCGTTTGGGGAATTCTTTCGGTGATCATTTCATTCGCCGTCTTTACGAAACGGGATATTTTGAATTAGAATGTACAAAGTGAACCAAAACGTTTGTTTGCATTTCGCAGATAGAGAAAGAAGGAGGAGCATGAATGCTCGAACAGATCGATATGTTTGCAAAAGTCTCCAAGAACGGCGATACCGCCCGGACTGGATACGATGCTGACGACATTCAGGTGCTCGAAGGTCTGGTTGCAGTACGCAAACGGCCCGGCATGTATATCGGCAGTACGAGTGCCTCGGGACTGCACCATCTGGTATGGGAAATCGTTGATAACGCCGTAGATGAGCATTTGGCCAAATTTTGCTCGAAAATTGATATTACACTCCGCAAGGACGGCTCGGTGACCGTAATCGACAATGGACGCGGAATTCCGACCGGCATGCACAAGACAGGAG
Organism: Paenibacillus sp. P46E; assembly: GCF_001909095.1. Classification (NCBI taxonomy): domain Bacteria; kingdom Bacillati; phylum Bacillota; class Bacilli; order Caryophanales; family Paenibacillaceae; genus Paenibacillus; species Paenibacillus sp. P46E. The sequence goes on along the minus strand of NZ_LVYZ01000110.1, from coordinate 70,615 downwards.
TGCCCACACCGCAGGTGGTATTTACGATTCTGCACGCGGGTGGCAAATTCGGAGGCTCAGGCTACAAGAAATCCGGCGGTCTGCACGGCGTAGGAGCTTCAGTAACCAATGCCTTGTCCGAGTGGCTGGAAGTAGAAATATACCGTGATGGCAAGATCCACCGGCAGCGCTTTGAATATTGGGTGGACAAAAGCGGCAAAGAACATGTCGGTGAGCCAGTGACCGGACTAGAGGTTTTGGGGAATACCAATAAGACCGGATCGAAGATCACCTTCAAGCCGGATATTCGTGTCTTTCCAAACGGCATTGCCCTGAACTATGATACGCTGGCTGAACGGGTGCAGGAGATCGCCTTTCTGAACTCCGGGCTGCGCATTAATCTGAATGATGAACGCAGCGGCCGGCAGGATGAATATTTTTATGAAGGCGGGGCCAGCCAGTTCGTACAATTCCTCAACGAGGGCAAGGACGTACTGCATGATGTAATCCACTTTAGCTCGGAAAAAGACGAAATTGAGGTTGAAGTGGCCCTGCAGTACAATGCCGGGTATACCGAAACTATTGCTTCCTTCGTTAATTCGATTCCTACCCGCAGCGGCGGCACGCATGAGACAGGCTTCAAGACAGCCTATACCCGGGTTCTGAATGATTATGCCCGCCGGACACAGCTGCTTAAGGAAAAGGACAAGAACCTCGAAGGTAATGATCTGCGCGAAGGTATGATGGCGGTTATCAGTGTCAAGATGTCCGAGGTGGAGTTCGTCGGCCAGACGAAGGATCAGCTCGGAAGCGCGTCTGCCCGCAGTGCGGTAGATTATATTGTATCTGAGAATATGGCGCGTTTTCTGGAAGAAAATCCGCAGGTGGCACAGAGTCTCCTGAAGAAGTCGATCCAGGCCTCCAAGGCGCGGGAAGCTGCGCGTAAAGCCCGCGATGAAATCCGCAGCGGCAAAAAACGCAGTGAAAGCTCGAACCTTGGCGGCAAGCTGTCGCCTGCACAGTCCAAAGATGTGACACGTACAGAATTGTTCATCGTCGAAGGCGATTCTGCAGGTGGTTCTGCCAAGCAGGGACGGGACTCCAAGATTCAGGCGATCCTGCCACTGAAGGGCAAACCGATGAACTCGGAGAAGGCGAAGCTGCTGGATGTGCTCAAGAACGACGAATTCAAGGCGATTATTTCCACTATCGGTGCGGGAATCGGACCAGAATTTGCCGTGGAAGACAGCAATTATTCCAAGATTATTATCATGACCGATGCCGATACCGACGGTGCGCATATACAGGTGCTGCTGTTGACCTTCTTCTACCGGTATATGAAGCCGCTCATTGATGCCGGCAAAGTCTTTATCGCCCAGCCGCCGCTGTATAAGCTGACGCGCAAATCGGGCAAGCTTGAGACCGTGCGCTATGCTTGGAGCGACGAGGAACTGGCGAATTACCTGAAGGAATTCGGCAAGAATTTCGAGCTGCAGCGCTACAAAGGACTTGGCGAAATGAACCCGGACCAGCTGTGGGAGACCACGATGAATCCGGAGTCACGCAATTTGCTCCAGGTGCAGATCGAGGATGCTGCTAAGGCGGAGCGCCGTGTATCCACGCTGATGGGTGACAAGGTCGACCCGCGCAAGCGCTGGATTGTGGAGAACGTCGATTTCACTGAGATTGAGGAATAGCAGAATCTGTTGGAATTGAACGTTTCCGTGATTTGTCCGTCCCGCTGCTCAGCGGCAGGATATCTAAGAGGTGCTGCGGTTTGAGCGCGGCATATATTGTATTTAGTGGTAAGTGACGAATACTTCCGCTGTTTTTATTTTTTGGTGATCCTTTTATGCGCAGCAAAAGGAATATTCTCTGGTTTTATCTTTGCCAGGTTCTATAGAATAAAGCGAAGCTTATTGGGTGGAAAGTAACGAAGGGGAAGTTTGGAACTGTAGGAGCGTAGCGTCCGCCTTTAGGTTTGGATTTCTACCGCTTACAGCGGTTATAATCAGGAAATCCAAACATAACAGCGGCCGTAAGTCCAAACATTCCCCGTAGTTACGCCGGACACCAATCGGCCCAGTTTTACCTTTGAACATTTCAGGCAACAAATCCTGAAGAATTTCTCTCCAGCGCAGCCGCCAGGTATCACCAATCATTAAAACGCGGACAGATTGAGGAACAGAAGGTGAGCGAATGAGCAGTTTATCAGAACAGTTTTTGCCGGCTTTTCTGGAAGAGGTCGTCGGTGACCGCTTTGGCCGGTATTCCAAATATATTATTCAGGACCGGGCGATTCCGGATGTCCGTGACGGGCTGAAGCCTGTGCAGCGCCGGATTCTGTACGCCATGTACGACTCCGGTAATACCCCGGACAAACCGTACCGCAAGTCTGCCAAAACGGTAGGGGACGTTATGGGGAATTATCATCCGCATGGTGACTCTTCTATCTACGAAGGTATGGTGCGCATGGCTCAGCCCTGGAAGATGGGCCACGTGCTTATAGACGGACACGGGAACTGGGGCTCGATGGATGATGACCCGGCAGCAGCGATGCGTTATACAGAAGCGCGGCTGTCACCGATCGCGATGGAGATGATGCGCGATATCGAGAAGCGTACGGTGCTGTTCAAGGATAACTTTGACAACACAGCCAAAGAGCCAGTCGTGGTGCCCTCCCGTTATCCGAATCTGCTGGTCAATGGGACCAGTGGCATTTCGGCCGGCTTTGCAACGGAAATTCCACCGCATAATCTGCGCGAGGTGATTGACGCGTGCATCGCAGTTATGCAGAAGCCCGATATTGAACTGGAGGATATCATGACCTTTATCAAAGGCCCTGATTTTCCGACAGGCGGCACGATTATGGGCGGCGACGGTATCATGGATGCTTACCGCACGGGTAAAGGGCGCATCTACTTACGCTCCAAGACCGAGATTGAAACGCTCCGGGGCGGGAAGCAGCAGATTGTGATTACCGAGGTGCCGTTCCAGATCGTCAAATCCCGGCTGGTTACTTCAATGGAGAATATCCGGCTGGAGAAAAAAATCGAAGGCATCGCCGAAGTCCGCGATGAGAGCGGACGTGATGGCCTGCGGATCGTAGTCGAGCTGAAAAAGGAGGCGGATGCCCAGGGTATCCTAGCCTATCTGCTCAAAAAAACAGACCTTCAGGTCACATATAATTTTAACATGGTGGCTATTGTCAATAAGTCTCCGCAGCAGCTTGGTCTAAAAGCCATCCTGGAGGCTTATATTGCCCACCAGCGCGAGGTGGTTACCCATCGCACGCGGTTCGATCTGGAAAAAGCTGAGGACCGTGCCCATGTGCTGGAAGGGCTGGTTAAAGCACTGAACATTCTGGATGAGGTCATTGCCGCCATCAAAGCCTCGAAGAACCGCCAGGATGCCCAGAATAATCTGGTCTGGATGTTCGGCTTCAGCGAAAGACAGGCAGACTCCATTCTCACCTTGCAATTGTACAGACTCACCAATCTGGAGATCCATTCACTCCAGAAGGAGCTGGACGAGATGCACGCGCGGATCGCAGTCCTTCAGGGGATTCTGGACAGTGATAAGAAATTGATCGCTGTCATCCGGAAAGAGCTTATTGAAATCCGCGACAAATACGGTATAGACCGCCGCTCCCTCATTCAGGGTGAAGTCGAGGAGCTTAAGGTCAGCCTTGAAGTGCTCGTGAACGCCGAGGATGTCCTTGTAGCGCTTTCGGCTGACGGGTATATCAAGCGTACCGGCATGCCATCCTTCACACGTTCAGGCGGTGAACGTCATGCTTCGGGCGTGAAGGAAGGCGACCATATCATCAAGCTGATGGACCTCAATACCCGGGACAGCCTGCTTGTGTTCACCCGTAAAGGGCAGTATTTCCTGCTGCCGGTGCATCAGATACCGGAGTTCAAGTGGAAGGACCCCGGAACAGCGATTGTGAACGTGATAGCTCTTGCCAAAGGTGATGGAATTATCACCATACTCCCAGTCGTCAATATGGAGGATACTCAGGCCAGCCTGGTCTTCATCACCCGTAAGGGGCAGGTCAAGCGTACCGAGCTCAAGGAATACTCCACAAGCCGTTCAGGGGCTGTTGCGGCATGCAAGGTGGCTGATGGAGATGAGATCATCACAGTGGCCCTGAGCAGCGGTGACAAGGAGATCGTGCTGGTGACCCGTGAGGGCATGAGCATCCGCTTCCGTGAGAGCGAAGTGAACCCTATGGGCCGTGTGGCCAGTGGGGTAAGGGGAATCCAATTGCGTGAAGGAGACGAAGTGGTCTCTTGCTTCTGGGTCAGTGAAGATGAAGGCGAAATTCTGTCGGTAACCGAAATTGGCTATGCCAAACGTACCCTGCTGCTGGATTACCCGTCCCAGAGCCGTGGCGGAAAAGGGTTGCCAACCTTTGAATTCAAAGAAGGCAAGCGAGTCCGTCCGAACGGCAGCAGAATTTCAGGTGCCTTCTATTGCCGCGAACCGCTTGAACTGGTGGCATTAACCCGTGATGGCTCAATGTATACCTTCTCCTCTGAATCGGCTCCGCTCAGCGAACGGCGTTCGATAGGCAAGCAGTTGGTGTCTGTTGAGAAAAAGGACGAGATTATAAGCCTCTACCCGGCAATTAAATAGTTATATACTTCATAATGACTGCAAGTTATGAAGAAATTAAACGGTGTCCCGAATCTCCTATGGAGAATAAGGACACCGTTTTATAATACATATGCCATACACTTATCCTAGTTCAAAGGATGCATTTATGCATGGCTTGGGGTTATTTATTTTTTCCTTTTGCAGGAAATGGAATTTTTCTCGCGAAAATGTAGATATGGGGACCCGAAAAGATACCATCCTTATTGATCAAGTAGAACCGGCTTCGCCGTCCTTATAGGGACGGTATTCGTTTCAGCGAGAAACGTAAGGGAAATTTATTGTGTGAAACCTATACATTCTTATATTTCGAGAAAGGAAGGAATACATGTGCACTCCACTGAATTCAGTAAGATCTGGCATAAAATATTAAAAGATTATAAGTTACATATGGACAGCAAGCTTGCCCCTACACTTACAGACGCCCAACTCACTGTACTGGAATTACTGCAGGAACGTGACGCGATGAAGCCTTCTGATCTGACCCCGCATCTGGCGACTAGCCCTGCAGCAGTAACGATGCTGCTGGACCGGATGGAGAAGCATGGGCTGATTGTCCGGGAACGTGATGCTGCTGACCGGCGAATTGTATGGGTAAGCATTACAGAGACAGGCAAGAAAGAGACCGAACGCGGACTTCAGATCCGCAGTGATTTTTTTGCTGAGGCACTGGACCCCATCTCCTCCCATAATCAGCAGCTTCTCCTGTATCTGATGGGGAAGATGGTGGTGACACCAACTCCAGCACCAACACCGGCACCCGAGGGCTCAACACCCTGACCAGTCAGGGTTCTAGAAAACCGAAAGCACTTATCCATCATTGTTGTTGCCCCATGTAACTTCTTCTGACCGCTACGGACCGTACAGCCTTTATTTTCGCTGTGGAGTACATCTAGCTAGACTTACGGACCGTAGCGCGCTTAATGCCCCTCTATCAAGCCTGTTCCAGGTGATGAACCGTACATAACCGCAATGCCTTTTACATGATATAAGCGGGCAATCAGCCATGGGATGCCTATATGCTCATACAAAAAGCAGGCTTCCGTTACCGGATGGCCTGCTTTTGTGTATGCTGCGACCACAAACTCCAGGGATGAGTCTGCGGCGGCAGTGAGATCAGTTCAACTTCTTCTTTGGTGACGGGATGCGGGAAGCCTACAAGTGCAGACCACAGAGCAATCTGCTGGCCGGGCTTGTTCACAGCGGCCCCGTATTTCTGATCACCATATAAGGGACAGCGAATGCCGCTGAGCTGTACACGGATCTGGTGGGAACGTCCGGTGAGCAGGTCGATCTTCAACAGACTGTAGCCCTCAGCACTGCCGAGCACCGTATAGTCCAGAATGGCTTCCTTACCGCCGGGTGTCCCCTTGCGGACAATCGTCACTGTATTGGTCTTGGCATCCTTAAGCAGAGTATGGACCAGACGGCCCTCCGCAGCCGGAGGTTTGCCATGGACCACAGTCAGATAGACTTTATGGAAGCTGTGGGAACGGACGCTCTCGGACAACCGCGAAGCGGCTTTGGAGGTCTTGGCGAAGATCATGGCTCCTCCAACCGGACGGTCCAGCCGGTGAACCAGGCCCATATATACATTGCCAGGTTTATTGAAACGCTCTTTGACATCTTCTTTGAGCAGGCTGAGCAGATCAGGATCACCTGTTGCGTCCTCCTGCACCGGAATATTGACGGGCTTTACGATGCCAAGCAAATGATTGTCTTCGAAGAGGATCTCAAACCGTATGTTTCCGTTGCTGGAATCCCCGATTGAACCGGGTGTCATTCCTGACATGGCTTACGCCTCCCAGCGGCCCAGAATACCGCAAGGCAGGTTCATTCCGGAAGCAGTAATCGGCAGGCCGATTTCACCGGAGGTTAGCTTGCCTCCATAGCGTTTGCCCATCGTCATCGAGAGCATGTTGCGCAGAACGGTTGGAGAAATACCGGTCGTGTAGGAGTTGATCAGCATGAACAGCGGTCTGTCGCTCATAATCTCCATGCAGCTCTCCAGGAACGGATACAGGCTTGCCTCCAATTTCCACATCTCACCGCCCGGGCCTCTGCCATAAGAAGGCGGGTCCATGATGATCGCATCATATTTACTGCCGCGGCGCTGTTCGCGCTGAACGAATTTGAAGACATCGTCGGTAATGAACCGGACCGGACGTTCTGCCAGACCGGACAGCTGTACATTCTCCTTTGCCCATTGGACCATGCCTTTGGCGGCATCCACGTGAACGACAGAAGCTCCTGCGCTGGCCGCAGCAACAGTAGCCCCACCGGTGTAGGCAAAAAGATTGAGCACGGAAATCGGACGGCCCGCTTCAACGATCTTGTCCATCATCCAGCGCCAGTTGGCTGCCTGTTCGGGGAATAGTCCGGTATGCTTGAAGTTGGTGGGACGCAGGTGGAAATTCAGCTTCCCGTAGCTGATTTTCCAATCGTCAGGAATAGTCTTCTTCATTTCCCACTGTCCGCCTCCGGCGGAGCTGCGGTGATAATGTCCATGCACATCGCGCCATTTTGCCGTCTCATTCGCAAGCGGCCAGATGATTTGCGGGTCCGGACGGCGCAAGATGATATCTCCCCAACGCTCCAGCTTTTCTCCGCCGCCAGTATCGATTACTTCGTAGTCCTTCCAATCACTTGCTATATACATGATTAATCCATCCTTCAAAAAGTCATTTAGCCTTTATTGTACAACATTTTGCCTTCCAGCTACAATTAAAATGGTTGCAAAGCTTCGACTATTCTCATTTTGCCCCAATACTTCTTTGTGTATAATATTACCAAATAATTGAAGGGAACCAGGGACAGCAATATCCGCAAATAAAAAATCCGCAGAGGAATATGAATGGCTGTAATTCTGGCGCTTCTGGCAGCGATTGTGTATGATCAAAGAATTAAATGAATGGAGGGGGAATCGGATGTTTGACCTTTCCCAGCTGTATTATCCGATTACGGCAAAACCCGCCGGAGCCGGTGAGGTACTGCCCTGCAAGGCATTGCGGCCATATATCCGCTGCTTCTGGGGAACTGCAGCCCTGCCAGAGACGAGAGGACTCGTACCGAAGACCGCCCTCAATGGCGAGCCAATTTCTTTATCTCTGGAGCCGGAAGTGATTATCCCGGATACGTGCATGGATATTATTTGGGAATGGGATGAGCGTACGGGGGAATCCGAAGGGGTTTTTTGCGGGATCAATGATGCGCCGTTTGAAGTGGGACAAGCCACGGAGTCAACCGGCAGAGTGTATTTCGCCATCCGTTTTCATTTCTGGGCCGTGCATTTGTTCGCGGATGAGCACCTTAGGGATGTTCTTAATGTTCATGTTCCGGTGGAGCAATATTTCGCTTCTTTTCGCAAAAAACTGGGATACAGGCTGGCCGCTTCCCTTACATACGCAGAACGTATCGCTGTGGTGGAGAATTATCTGCTGCAGCGTCTGGAACGGACCGTGCATAGCCGGGATAGCTTGCTGAACGCAGTCTACAGTATTCTTAAGCAGAGAGGTGTCGTTGATGCCAGAGAGCTTGAGAGCACTGCGGGGGTGAGCAGCCGTCAACTGGAGAGGCTTTTCCGCGAGTACATCGGCCTTTCTCCGAAAAAGACAGCAGATCTGGTCCGCTTTCAAAATGTATGGCTTGATTTATATCGTTCACCTCCGCCAGCAAGGGCGATGCAGGATATGGTATATGATTACCGCTACAGCCACCAGTCGCATATGATCAACAGCTTCAAGAAATTTGCCGGCAGAACGCCGCTGGAGGCTTTGGCTTATGCGCGGAGGTAGATGTCGTTTTTTTGCAATACAAAAATGGCAGCAGCGGGTAAACTGTTGTCAGCGGGCCATTGTGCTGCTGGAAAATAATCTTTAAGGAGTGCGATCCGATGATTTCTTCTTTTGAAGGCATTAACCTGTATACCAAGGATACGGCCGCTTTGGCCAAATTTTATGCTGAACTGCTGGGGGTTCCGGTTCCTTTTGAGGGATTTGGCAATTATGACGGCGCGAAGATCGGTTTTGGCCAGGGACAGCCGGGGCTGATTATCTGGGATGAGAACAAATGGGGCAAGCTCACCACCGGCGTTGTTAACCTGGTGTTCTCCTGCAGTAGTCTGGACGAGACCTATGAGCAGCTTAAAGCGCGGGGTCTGGACTGTCAGCCTCCGGCCACCATGGAGTATGGGGGAAAAGAAATGAACTTCCGTGACCCGGACGGCAATGGGATTACGCTGCTTGAAGGCGCTTATTGAGCAGGACATACCATTTGTGAAAAGCATACGATCGAAGTGTTGAACGCGGGCTCTATCCGGAAAAGGAACCGGAGGCCCGTTTTTTTGCGTGTTTAATATTGACAATGAGAATCATTATCAAATAAAATGAAGGAAGTAATACTTGGTTTAAATTTTAACTTGTAATAATCGTATATACATTGTGTTTACTTTGGGAGGAAACCATACATGGCTAAGGTGCTTGTAGCATATGCCAGTTTGACTGGCAACACAGAAGAAATTGCTGAACTGATTGTGGAAGGGATACGCCAGGCCGGAGGTGAGGCTGTTCTGAAATCGGTCACTGACTGCAATGCGGATGAGATCAAAGCCTATGAGGCTGTACTGTTGGGGGCATATACCTGGGGGGATGGCGAGCTGCCGGATGAGTTCCTGGATTTCTATGAGGAGATGGATGACCTGGATTTGACAGCCTGTAAGGCTGCAGCCTTCGGAAGCGGAGATACGGGCTATGAAATTTACTGCGGTGCCGTGAATCAGATCGAGGAGAAACTGAGAGAGCGCGGAGCAGAAATTGTACAGGAAAGCCTGAAGATTGAATACGGGCCTAACGCAGCGGAAAAAGAAGCCTGCCGCAGCTTTGGCCGCCAATTTATCGAAACCTGCGCGGCGGTATCTTAAGAATGGGCGGCGCGGCGGGGAGCAGGCTAGCTGGGAAACGCGATGCATATGCCGTACAATACAGCCGGTTGAATGATTTTCGTATGGAGCATATTATGCTGGGAGGAGCGGAAATATCCGGCAGCGGACCTTCCACCGGGCTGCCGCGCTGGAGGCAGCAGGTTCAGTATGCGGTGGGACACACGCTTAATGATTTCTACAGTCTTGCACCCGAAGTGCGAAGTGAAACGCCGATTCAGTTCCTGCTGGAGCGGCGCTGGCCGCCCAAAGGGGATGCTTTTCCATCGTTGCTGCACTATTGGGAGGTTAAGACTGCCGTCGCCGATGAACTGATGCGGATCGTCAGTGTGAATCATCTGCAGGAGGTTCCGGTGCTGCTCTATGAGCAGTGGCATGTACCGGTACCGGTGCTTGGTATCGAGCTGGCGATGATTTTTCAGCTGGCCTGGCACTCTATGGTCCCGGGACGCTGCCTCAGCATCCAGAAATTCATGGTGAACGGAAATGAAGACGTAATCACCGGATTTTTGCATATGGCTAATGTGTTCTGCCATCAGGCTTATGGAGTGCCGGCCGAGAAGGTAGAGGTCTATTCTCTCTTGGACAGCCGCCGGTATATATTTGATGGTGCGGGAATCCCGCTCCAGGAATCCATGGATTATGTGCGGCTGTTGTCCGTATTCCTGGGGCGGGAGGAGTCTGCAGCGAAGCTGCTGAAATACGGAGTGCGCAAAAGCGAACAGGAAGAGCTGGTTCACCGGGGGTATGGGCTGATGTGAGCGGGAGTCTGCCTGCAGTATAGCCTGGGCTTGCAAGCAGACGGCCAAGGCGATATGGTTAAGAACAGGGGGTGTTCGAAACCATGCCGGAACCAATCAAAACATTTAACACCGCTGTGGAGGCCACGCTTGAGGTAATCGGCGGCAAGTGGAAGCCGGTGATCCTGTTTTTTCTTACCTTCGGCAAGAAACGCAACGGTGAGTTCAGGAGCCTGATGCCTGTTATTACCCAGAAGGTGCTGACCCAGCAGCTGAGAGAGCTGGAAGAGGACGGCGTTATCCAGCGGACTGTATTCAATGTAGTTCCGCCCAGAGTTGAGTACGAGCTGACCGATTACGGCTGGAGCCTCAAGGAAATTCTGCACCTGATGTGCAGATGGGGCGATGCCCATATTGAGCGGGTCTACGGTGATCAAGCCGCTGTACTGGCCCAGCCGCAAACGAAAGAATAAAGAAGCCTGACCCGGAAGAATGGGGTCAGGCTTTTCACGCTGTTTAGGGCTCAATGAATTATAAGGTTACGGGATGATTTTACGGCTGCGGAAGTCTGCAAAGATTCGCATGAACATCGCTTCTGTATCGATGAATTCATGGAATCCGAACCGCCGTGCCTTGCTTCCGTCGGCAAAAAAATCATAGTCCCAGGAGAAAACAAAATCTCCGAATCCCCATGAAGAAACGTCCTGGTAGCTGTTCGGCTCCAGCCCGTATTTCTCCACCATGCCATTCCACAGCTGTTCCTTATCCTTCATCACCACCGAGAGAGACATGGGCAGCAGCGGTGCGGTATCGAGCCCGAAAAAAGCTGCAACCTTCAGCCAGAGTTCATCCCAGCGGAACAGGTCGCCATTTGTAATGTTGAAGGCCTGATTGGCGCAGCGGGTGTCTGTCGCCGCCCACACTGTTGCCTGGGCAAGCAGGCCTGCATCCGTCATTTCCAGCAGACTATGGTAGGCACCCGGCTTTCCGGGGAACCGTAGCGGAAGTCCCAGTTCCTTCGAGATGGAGGCATAGACAGCGATGACCATAGCCAGATTCATCGGATTGCCAAGAGCGAAGCCGCAGACCACAGACGGCCGGATCGCTGACCAGGTCCAGGATTTGCCCAACTGCCGCTTCTCCAGGAAGTTCTGTTGATCGACATTGAATTCTGGCGGCATATGATTGGCATCTGTCTCCCGGGCAGGGGTCTTGAAGGGTCCCAGATGGGCTCCATACACCTTATAGCCCTGCATCAGGCTGATGTGCTGCAGATTATGGGCGCTGGACTCAATGGCTTCAACAACGTTCACCAGCATGGCCAGATTCGGAGGGACCAGTTCCGCCCAGGTTGGACGCTCCTGATAGGCGGCGTAAAAGATATGTGTCACCTCCGGCAGGGCCTCAAGCTTTCGCTGTGAGTCCTCAGGGCTCAGCAAATCGGCCGCGATATAGCGCACACGGCTTGTATTTTCTCCGCCCCGGCGTGAAATTCCGATAATGTCCCATTCAGGCAGGGTTACCAGGTATTCGATCAGATTGCGTCCGATCACTCCGTTCGCACCAACAACCAGTGCGGTTTTGCGTCCTGTTGCGTCATTTAGTCTCATAAAGGGGTTCTCTCCTTCAACTTGTGTATGCCCTCATTATGTCTGCTGGACAGGGGAGCGGATAGTACGCACTTTGAGGTTATATAGGCACCTGAAAGTAACAATGACTCCTTCGATGATTGTGCGGATTCCAAAAGTCATACGTAAAAGCACCCTTCCTTAAGGCACTGTGCCAAAAGAAAAGGTGCTGTTCAGATTGTGATATGCTTTAGCCGATATAGCGGAAATAATCCTGTTTGTTCAAAATGACGAAGCCGCAGCTTTCATACAGCTTCAGTGCATTAGGATTGTCGAGAGCCACTTCCAGATTCACACCGTTGTAATTGTGCCGTTCCCGTTCAATCGTCTGCAAAAGCGCGCTCCGGCCTATACCCAGTCCCCGCAGCTTCTTGTCCACCGTAAACCCGTAGATCCAGGTTTCGTTGTCCTCCGTCCATAGCCGCATCTTGCCGGCGGGCTGTCCATTCATTTCAATCACGATGTGTTCCTGCTGATTGTCATTCATCTGCAGTGTGTACATCTCTGCGGCGTCCTCCCGCGACATGTCGAATCCTCCGCAGTCCAGCTCGACCAGAATATCAGCATCTTCCTGGCGTGCAGGCCGCAGGACTATGGTTCCTGCAGCTGAACTGGCTTCGACGGAACCTTGCGGTACAGAAGTCCCATCCCATTTCATCTGATATTCCGCATGGTTGAATACCAGGGGCAGGGTCTTCAGATAACCGGCTGCCGAGGCCGAACTTGCCGGGGCATTAAGCAGCAGTGTTCTGATATTACTACGTTTGATGATGCTCTGTGCCCGTTCCCATAGCGAGGTGAAAATACCTCTGCGCCGGAACCCCGGCCGCACCATTCCGCAGATTTCCATTTCGCCGGCGAATCCGTACAGACCTATAAAACCAATCAGTTCTTCTTCCTCATAAGTTACCAGCCATTCGGCCCCGCCGGATTCTGGAGACATACGCAGCATGTCCCAATTCAGCTTCAGGCTGATTCCTTCATATTGCTCGCAGCGCTGCTGCAATTGCTCTATATCCTTTAATGTATCAGCAGTAGTCAAACGCATATCCTCCTGAAAATTTAATCCCGCAATGGTCTCAATAACCAGTTCAGCTGCTGAGAACATCCCCGTATTCCGCATGTTTCTTGAATTGATGTGCAGCATAAGGGCACTGGGGTACTATCTTAACCTGTTCGGCGCGGGCTTTATCCACAACCGCACGCACTAGCTTTTCACCGGCACCTTGGCCCCGCAGATCTTCGGAGACAAAGGTATGGTCAATAACCCAATTCCCTGTGGCCTCTTCCGTTCTGTATGTAATCTCGGCAAGGTCCTTACCGTCACCAGCAATATAAAAACGCCCTTCACCCTGTTCAATCTGTCCCATATTCTTCACTCCAATCAGGTTATTGTGATTATATTTTACTACCGTGATCTGGAAAAAGCGAGAAAATGGACATGCAGATGTATGTAATTAGGTTACACATATATAACTCTAAGGGTCAGATAATCTATATAACTTGCGCATGCTCTGTAAAATACCATAAGATTAAGACACTAACGCTGTGATGAATAGAAGTTGCATCAGGGGGAATGGCCATGGAGTATGAGGTTGAGGTTCAGTTTGAGCCGGTTTTTGAACTGGTATGCAGTATACATACGTTTATATGCAAGAAATCCAATAAGAAGATGGATCTGGGCGCCTCATGGTCCGCTGATGTGGCAGGCAGGCTTAGCCCGGAGCTGCTGTCCGCTCTGGACGAGACGGACCTCGGTAATGACTGGAAGCTGCTGAATCTGCTGATTCACCAATGTCCGGTGAAGGAGAGCGTAGATCAGGTGCTGGAATGGCTGGAGCATTTGCCGGTAGGAGAGATGTACGAGACACTTGCAGAATACGTCAGCGTGTTCCCGGTGCAAATGGATCAATTCCGCAGCCGGATGCATTTTCTGCTGTCCGAGTGGAACAGGCAATATTTCAGGGACTGTAGTCCGGAGATCAGCGGCAGGCTTCTTCAACACGCAAATGAACGAAGGCTGGAGCTGGACAGGAGTGCTGTGTCTGATTTTGTGAATAGGACAACGAACGGATTTTATTTTCTTCCGGTGGACGGACTGCGCAAGCTGGTGCTGATTCCGCAGTTTCATTTTCAGCCTGCCAATATTATTTACAGCTTCGGTCCGTTGACGATTTGCCATTATGCGGCGAGAGTCTCGGTAACAGACGAAGAGATTTCACCTTTTATGTACAGAACTTTGCGCAGTCTGGGAGAAAAAAGCCGTCTGAAGATTCTACAGTCACTGGGCGGCGGACGCAGAACCTTTACCGAAATCGCCAAGCAGGCTGGAATCTCCAAGGGGATTGTGCATGACCATATCTTCAGCCTGCGCTGTGCGGGCCTTCTGAATGCCTACATCGAGGGGGAGAACGTTACCGCCTACAGTCTTCGTCTGGAAGGAATCCACCGGATGAATGAGCAGCTGTTCGAATATTTAAAATAAGCTTACAGCCGTTTGAGCGGCGCTACATCAAGTCAAAGTGTTCTCTAAGAGAGAATGCTTTGGCTTTTTGTTTTGCAGATTTACGAATAAATTCTTTTTGTGAAGAAAAAATATTTAGTTCTCTCTTTACAGAACCACAATAAATTCCTATAATGTGAACTATCGGTCTTAAACATACTTAATGGGTAGGAATTGTAAGCATTAAAATTTGGAGAGAAAAGAGATGATTTTTTATGAGAAAAAGTACGCTTGTATTGTCCACGCTGCTGATTACAGGTTCAATGCTGCTTGCGGCCTGCTCGGACAATAACAACAGCAATGCGGCGTCGGGGAATACTCCGGCGTCTGCAACAGCTGACTCGGGCGGGACGGCTGGAACGGAGGCGACAGTATCCCCGGCGCCAGTATCAGCGGGTGCGCTAAGCGAACCTTTTACGGCAACGGATTTAACCAAGCTTCCGGCTGTAGCCCAGAACCGCACAGATACGATTATCGTTGGCCTTACGGATCCCAGCGGAGCATTTACACCTTATTTTCAGGAGAGCGGCTATGACGGCAATGTATCCTCACTGCTGTATGCTTCCCTGGTAACTGTGGATGACAAAGGGGTCCCAACGCCTGAGCTTGCCGAGAGCTGGGATGTATCGGATGATCAGCTTACATACACCTTCCACTTAAGAAAAGACTTGAAGTTCAGCGACGGTTCACCGCTAACAGCAGATGATGTAGCCTTTACCTGGACGATTCAATACGACAAAGCCTATGACGGCGGCTCCTCATTGCCTTCCCTGAATGTGAAGGGCGGCAAAGCCTATAAAGAGGGCACGGCCAAAACAGTCGAAGGCATCAAGGTCATTGATCCGCAGACGATCTCAGTGACACTGGAGAAGCCGAATGCGACGGCGCTGGTGACACTCGGCTCTAACGTGCTGTCCAAGGCTTACTATGGCAAGGACTATAAGTTCGGCCAACTGGACTATATCAAGAAGCTGCATGAGCACCCGCTTGGCGACGGACCTTACAAGCTGGAGAAATTCCTGCCTGGGCAGGAAGTGCGCCTTACGGCCAATGAGAATTATTTCAAAGGCAAACCTAAGACAGAGCATTTCATCTACAAAACATCGGAAGGCGATGTCTGGCAGTTCCTGGAGACCGGAGAGGTTGATTATGCCTCTTTCAGTGCCTCGGAAGAGAATATTGAGAAGCTGAAAGCACTTGGATTTGTGAACATCATTCCTTATACACCAAGCACTTATGGCTACATGCAAGTCAACCTCAAGCATGAGCAGCTTAAGGATAAAGAGGTCAGACAGGCGATTATGTACGGGCTTGATCGTCAGAGCATTTATGTTGATGCCCAGCAGGGAGCAGGCGCCATTGCCAATATTCCGGCTTCGCCAATCTCCTGGGCCTATACCGAGGAAGGCATTAATCCTTACAAATATGATCCGGAAAAAGCCAAACAACTGCTGGATGCAGCCGGCTGGACCGTAGGTGCAAATGGAATTCGCGAAAAAGGCGGCAAGCCGCTGTCCATCCATTATCTCGGCTCCAAAAGCAAGAACACCGATATTTTCATCGCTGTAGCCAAGGAGAATTTTGAAGCACTTGGCATTGAATTCCAGCCGGAGGTCTTTGCAGACTTCAACTCACTGGTGTCCAAGGTGGAAGGCGGAGACTATGATCTGGTATCCTTCTCGACCAGTATGCTGACCGATCCGGCGGACGGGTTCATGCAGTTCTTTGACGGGGAAATCACCGATTATGATAATCCGAAATTCCTTGAACTGTACAACAAAGCGCTTGCTACAACGGATATTGAACAGCGCAAGGCCGTATACAAGGAGCTGTACCAGCTTTTCAATGATGAGCTCCCGATTCTGTTCACCAGCTACAAAAAAACAGTCTATGCCTACAATGGACGCATCCAGAATCTAACGGTCAGCCCGTTCATCGGGCTTGCAGGAAGCCTGCCGGAGTGGACGCTGAAATAATTACACATTCGTCCCCTGCTTCAGCTGTCATGGGCAGGGGACGATCCATAAGGAGCGGGTCATGAGTACCTATCTGACGAAAAGACTGCTGTACATGCTCGTTATTCTGTTTGCGGCCTCGCTGCTGATCTTCTGTCTCTATGCCTCTACACCCGGGGATTTCATTACAGGAAATATTAAGCTGACTACGGAACGCAAGGCAGAACTGCGGGAAATCTACGGCCTCAACAAGCCGATGCTTGAACGCTACGGCATCTGGATGAACAATGCTTTTCACGGGGATTTCGGGTATTCGCTTGCCCAGCAGAAGCCGGTACTTCAGTTGTTCAACGATTATATTTGGAATTCTTTTTTGCTGGCCGCCGTGTCCACTTTTCTAACTTGGGTGATTGCGGTCATTGTGGGGGTAATCTCGGCCTATAAGCAGTATTCCTGGTTCGATACGCTGGTGATGGTGGCTATCTTTGCCGCAATGTCGCTGCCGTCCTTCTTTATCGGCTTATTCCTGATCAAGATTCTGGCTGTGGATCTGAAGTGGCTCCCGCCTGGCGGGATGATTACAACGGGCAGCAATGCCACGGGGCTGGCATATCTGGAGGAAGTGGTGCGGCATATGGCACTCCCGGTTGTGGTGATGACCTTGCTCGGCTTGGGCTCGCTAACCCGTTACTTCCGCAGCAATATGATTGATGTACTGAAGCAGGATTATATCCGCACAGCGCGGGCCAAAGGGCTGAAGGAGCGGAAGGTGCTGTTTACCCATGCCCTGCGCAATGCTCTGCTGCCGGCGATTACACTAGTCGGCTTCGAGCTCCCGGCACTGTTCGGCGGCTCGCTGATTATCGAGCAAATCTTCAACTGGCCGGGGATCGGCCAGCTGTATATGAAGTCCTTCGGGCTCCGTGATTATCCGCTGCTAATGGGCTTTACTATGTTTATTGCCATTCTGACCGTCATCGGAACGCTGCTCTCGGACATTTTGTACCGGGTTGCCGATCCGCGCGTCCGGTTATAGGGAGGGGGATGCCGTTTTGGAAGCTAACAGCAGGATGACCGAGCTGCGCGAACCACGGGTACAGAGGCAGAAGTCCTCATTGTTCAGACAGTCTCTGAGGAGGCTGATGAAGAACAAGCTGGCGGTTGCAGGTTTTGGAGTGGTTGTGTTTATGTTCGTCTTATGTTTTATCGGGCCATTCTTTTCACCATATACGAATAACAAAATTAATATGGCGCTGATGAACAAGGCGCCTAATCTGAAGCATTTACTAGGGACGGATGCACTTGGAAGGGACATTCTCACCCGGGTGATGCAGGCCGGACGGATTTCGCTCACCGTTGGCTTGGCTTCAATGGTGCTGTCTGTGTTCATTGGCGCTCTGCTCGGGGCAATAGCCGGTTATTACCGCGGCATCGCGGATCAGGTCATTATGCGGGTTGCCGATCTGTTGATGACGATTCCCAGTCTGCCGCTGCTTTTTATCTTCGGAGCGCTGCTCTCGGAATGGAAGGTACCTACGGATTACCGGATGTATATCGTCATGCTGATGCTCAGCATTGTAAATTGGCCGGGGCTTGCCCGGATGGTGCGGGGACAAATGCTCAGCCTGCGGGAACGCGAATTTATGCAGGCGGCGGTAGTGCTGGGCCTGCGGGACAGCCGGAAGCTGTTCCATCATCTGCTGCCGAATGTAGTTCCGCTGCTGATCGTCATGGCTACACTCAACATCGGCGGTGCGATATTAAGCGAATCAGTGTTAAGCTTTTTCGGGCTGGGCGTCATGCCGCCTACGCCGACCTGGGGCAACATGATTGATGCAGCGAACAATATGATTGATTTTCAGGATCATCCGTGGCTGTGGATTCCTCCCGGACTGTCCATTTTTGCCACAGTGATTGCCATTAATATATTCGGTGACGGCCTCAGAGACGTGCTTGATCCCAAACAGAAGAGGTAGGTGGCCAGCAGCTGATGAAGCATTTAATGAATATAGAAGGTCTCAGTACCGTTTTCTATACAGAAGAAGGGAAAGTAGCTGCCGTTGATCATGTAAGCTTTCAGGTCCGAGAAGGAGAAACGGTATGCATTGTTGGTGAATCCGGCTGTGGCAAGAGTGTAACCGCTATGTCGATCATGGGTCTTGTGGAAGCGCCAGGCGGGAAGGTGGCTGGAGGGAAGATCGATTTTGCGGGTGAAGATTTGCTGGGGATGGACCCGAATACACTGCGGGCGATCCGGGGCAATGAGATTGCCATGATCTTTCAGGAGCCAATGTCATCGCTGAATCCCGTGATGAAGATCGGGGAGCAGATCATGGAACCGCTGATGGTGCATCTGAAGCTGAACAAGAAACAAGCACGTCTCCGGGCCATAGAGCTGATCACGCAAGTTGGCATTGCGCGCCCGGATCAAATCGCTGACAGCTATCCCCATGAATTAAGTGGTGGAATGCTTCAGCGGATTATGATTGCCATTGCCATCTCCTGTAACCCGAAGCTGCTGATTGCCGATGAGCCGACCACAGCGCTTGATGTGACTATCCAGGCGCAGATTCTCGATATGCTGCGGGAATTTAAAGCAAGCGGAGGGATGTCTATTCTGCTCATTACCCACGATCTCGGCGTTGTAGCCGAAATGGCCGATTACGTGATCGTGATGTATTCCGGCAAAGTCGTTGAAGAGGGTGGAGTCGTGGAGCTGTTCAACAATCCCAAGCATCCCTATACAAAGGGGCTGCTGAAATCCAAACCGGTGGTGGGTCAGCGTTTGGAGGAGCTGTATTCGATTCCGGGCCAGGTGCCGAATCCGCTGGAGCTCGAGCCCTCCTGTTATTTCCATGACCGCTGCGAGCACTGTCTGCCCGTCTGCCGCAGCCGCCAGCCGCAGCTTAAGGAGCTGGACGGCGGACAGAAGGCAGCCTGCTGGCTGTATGAGGAGGCGGAAGTCCATGTCTGAGGCATTACTTGAAGTTAATCATCTGAAAAAATATTTTCCGGTTACAGAAGGGCTGCTGAACCGCACGGTCGGACAGGTGAAGGCCGTGGATGACATCAGTCTTACCCTTCAACCTGGTGAGACCTTCGGACTGGTCGGTGAATCAGGCAGCGGCAAAAGCACAGTAGGACGGACAATTCTGCGTCTGACCGAAAAGACAGCGGGTGAAGTGAAGTTCAAAGGGCAGGATATCCACAGCCTCTCCTCTGCAGAGCTTCGCCTGCTTCGGCCACAAATGCAGCTGATCTTCCAGGACCCTTATAGCGCGCTTAATCCGCGTGTACGGGTGGGTGATGCGATCGGTGAAGCCCTGCTGGACCATGGATTATGCTCCAGGCATGAGGTGCGGGAGCTGGTGCTGGAATCACTCGATGCCTGCGGCTTGTCCGCTTACCACATCGACCGCTTCCCGCATGAATTCTCCGGAGGGCAGCGCCAGCGGATCGGCATCGCCCGGGCACTCATTCTGAACCCGGATCTGATCATTGCCGACGAGCCGGTTTCGGCGCTGGATGTGTCGATTCAGGCCCAGATTATCAATCTGTTCAGCAAGCTGCAAAGAAGCAAGGGAATGGCCTACTTGTTCATCTCCCATGATCTGAGTGTGGTCGAGCATTTATGCTCCCGGATCGGCGTGATGTACCTTGGTTCCATGGTGGAGACCGCTTCCCGGGACGAACTGTTCCACAGCCCGCTGCATCCGTATACTAAGGCGTTGCTGTCTGCAGTGCCTGTGCCGATTCCTAGACTGAAACGGGAACGGATCGTGCTGAAAGGTGATATTCCGAGTCCGGCGAATCCGCCTTCCGGCTGCAAATTTCATACCCGTTGCCCGTTTGCCGTGGAGGTCTGTAAGGCGCAAACCCCTGTTTTTCGTGACGCCGGAGGCGGACATTTTGTGGCATGTCATTTGGTTTAGTTTAGATGAAAATGGATTAAAATTGAATAATACCCTATTTTGACTTGCTAGGTACGCAGTGCTATACTGATTCCAATGTAGGCCAATATGGTTAATAAGAGACTAATTAGACCTGCATATCTAATGGGTCTTTTTTTATTTTGTACCAAGAACCACGCAATGCAGCTAAGCTGACAAAACTTGGCGTATGCTTCCGGGGCAGTTTTTTCGAAGCTGATTCGCGGGTGTACCGCTAAAAAACTTTTAGGAGGAATATCATGAATACCACAGTACGTTTGACTGAAAGATCCGGCTCGACCTCTTCACAGCGGAGCAAAGGCTTTGTACCGGTTGTCGTCTACGGTGCAGGTTCAGATAGCCAGTCCTTTACAGCAGATGCGAAGACATTGAACGAAATACTCGGCAAAAACCCCCGGGCCATCCTTAAGGTGGAACTCCCGGACTCCGGCTCCAAAAACGTGGTGATCCAGGATGTGCAGCGCCAGCCGTTGTCCCGCAAGCTGCTGCATGTGGATCTTCACCAGATTGATATGAAGGCTGAACTGGTCACCAAGGTTGCTTTCCACTTCAGCGGAGATCCTGTAGGCGTGAAGAACGGCGGTATTCAGCAGGTAGAGCTGTATGAACTGGATATCCGCACCTTGCCGGACAAGCTGACCGCGACATTTGAAGTGGATATCACCGGCCTCGACATTGGGGACCAATTGCTGGTCTCGGATCTGCCGAAGCATGAAGGCTGGGAAGTGCTCACTCCTGAGGATACGCTGATTGTCCGTATTGCACCTCCTGTAGCACTGGAAGAACCTGCAGATACAGAAACGGATACACCGGCAGCTGCTGAAGCCTCCGGGGAAGCGAAGACTGAGGAATAAGCCTAATCACGATCACATGGGCGTACAAATATGCGTAGCTAACAGGAGCAGACATATCCTTGCCAAGGAGCTGTCTGCTCCTTTTTTGTTGTCAAAGGGCATTAGAATAGTCTGGAGGAATGAGCGGAAATCCTCCTGGGGGCGGAGGTCCGCTCTATTGATGTGGAATACAATCGGAAGTACAGGATGGGGACTTAAGGCATTCGGTCAATCAATAGAGGGGGTCAGGTTATGGATTAGGCAATGGCGGCAGATTTAGTGATTGCCGGGATAGGCGGAGCAGCTGGAGGAACATACAATCATGTGAATCTGGAGGGAGTAAGCCGGATCGGCGGTCCGGTTCGCGCCCGAACCTTCAAGGGGAACGGCCTCATGAGGCTTGGGGGAAGCCTTACCGTAGATGAAATGGAGACGAACGGTGATCTCAAAGTAGGCGGAGGCCTACAGATTGGAACGATGAGACATGACGGGCTCCTGAAAATGGATGGCGGCCTGCGAGGAGAAAACTGTACACTGAACGGGGTAATTAGTATCAAAGGAGACTGTGAGCTGCGGAATTTCACGGTTGAGGGTTCAGTTACCATCAGCGGCATCCTTAGCGCAGTGCGTATGGAGCTTGTGCTGCAGGGGCAGACCCGAGTGAAGAAGATTGGGGTAGAGAGCCTGGTGGTCCGCAAGGCAGGCTTGGGGGTCTGGAGTAAGCTTGCAGGTGGCGTTATACCAAAACTTAGGGCAGAGCTTCAGACAAGTGTAATTGAAGGGGATTTTATTGATTTGGAGAATACAACAGCGGAAGTGGTAAGAGGTGCCATAGTTATTGTCGGAGAAGGCTGCAGCATCGGCCGGGTGGAGTACCGTGACGGATTAACCGTGCACCCTGGAGCCACAGTAGGGATGGGGGTGAAGACTGGTGAATGAAACAGAAGAGCGGACAAATCTGAAAGTGCTGGGGAATTCAACCTCAGCAGGTGGATACTTCCTGGACGTGAAGGTGACCGGGGAATGCACATTTAATGGCGATGTGGATTGTAGGAAAATGAAGCTGATGGGCGAAACCGAGGTCAATGGCAGTCTGGTTATGGAGAGTATGAAGCTTACTGGTGAATGTGCCATAAAGGGTAGCATTGAGGGTGAGTCCATGCGTGGACAAGGGGACATCAAGGCTGCAAGTATTCATGTGGAAGGTATTGATTTCACTGGAAATCTTTGTGTCACAGGCGATTGCGATGCAGAGGACATACACATCAGCGGTGCACTTCAGGTGGATGGACTGCTGAGCGCAGAGACACTGGAGATATCGCTGTTCGGTCCCAGCAAGGCAGCCGAAGTCGGAGGCGGAAGCATCAAGATCAAACGCAGTCTTGGCGGAAAGCTGATTCGTCCGGGATTTCCGGGGAGACTGCGCTTTACCGCGGGCCTGATCGAAGGGGATCAGGTGGAGCTTCAGGGGACGACAGCAGGAACAGTCAGAGGCGGAAGTGTCATCATTGGTACCGGCTGTGAAATAGACATAGTGGAATACCGTGATTTTCTGGATATTCATAGGAATGCTACAGTAAGGAAGCAAGTGAAGCTATAAAGAATCCATTAGAATCAAGGGATAAGGAGTGGAACCTGTGAGCTCAGCCTCAAAAACACCCAATCTGGGCATTGTTATTGCCGGTTTGTTGTTAGGTATACTTATGGCTTCTATGGACAGTACGATTGTCGCCACGGCGATGGGCAACATTGTCGGCGAGCTGGGCGGGATGGACAAATTTGTCTGGGTCACCTCGGCGTACCTGGTTGCCGAAATGGCGGGAATGCCCATCTTCGGCAAGCTGTCGGATATGTACGGCCGCAAAAAGTTTTTTATCTTTGGAATTATTGTATTTATGGCCGGCTCGGCCTTATGTGGTACTGCCGAAACCATTACCCAACTGGCCGCTTACCGGGCCATTCAGGGAATAGGCGGCGGCGCGCTGGTACCGATTGCCTTTGCCATTATGTTCGATGCGGTCCCGCTGGAGGCACGCGGTAAGCTTGGCGGTGCTTTTGGAGCGGTGTTCGGACTTTCCAGCATCTTCGGTCCCCTGCTTGGAGCTTATATTACAGATCATATTGCCTGGCAGTGGGTCTTCTACATCAACTTACCGCTTGGATTAGTTGCTTTGGTTATGGTCGTGGGCTTCTACCGTGAATCGGTGGAGCATTCGAAACAGCCCATTGACTGGCTGGGGGCAGGAACACTGCTTGGTGCAGTGATCAGCTTAATGTTCGCTCTGGAGCTGGGCGGCAAAGAATACGCCTGGAGCTCCGGGCGGATACTGGGCTTGTTCGCAGCGTTTGCCGTCCTTACGGTGCTGTTTCTGTTCGCAGAGACGAAGGCAAAGGAGCCCATTATTTCTTTTGCCTTGTTTCGGCAAAGACTGTATGCAACCAGTATTCTGTGCGCCTTGTTCAGCGGTGCTGCCTTTATCGCCGCCTCGGTCTATATCCCCATTTTCATCCAAGGTGTGCTTGGCGGATCGGCTACGAATTCAGGGCTGGTACTGCTGCCTATGATGGTCGCCTCGGTCATCACAGCCTCAACTGGCGGTTTCCTGATGGCCAAAACCAGCTACCGCAGCCTGATGGTGCCGACACTGGCCCTGCTTGTACTGGGTACGGGACTTGTAGCAACGCTTGCGCCCGATGCCTCGCGCCTCCTCCTGACGCTGTACATGATCCTCATTGGACTCGGTGTCGGGGCATCCTTCTCGGTGCTCGGAACAGCAGCGATCCATGGCCTGACGCCGCAGCAGCGAGGTTCGGCCAGCGCAACCATGAACTTTATCCGTTCACTCGGCATGACCATTGGAATCACGACCTTCGGGATCATTCAGAGCCATTATCTCAGCTCAAAGCTGTTAACTGAGATAGGATGGTGGAGCGGAGGAGATCCCTCAGGCGGCCCACTCAATTTTAAGGACCCGCATGCGCTGCTGTCCCCTGAGACCCGGGCTCAGATTCAACCGGAAATTCTGGACAAAATTACTAAGGGTCTGTCTTTCTCCATAACTACTACTTTCGCTTGGGCTGTCATACCAGCCCTGCTGGCGCTGCTGGCGGCATGCTTCATGGGCCGCCAGAGAATGGATGCTTCAGCGGAGGGGAAGGTACCTTCCGGACACTGAGACTGCCTGCGAAGCTAACCTTCGGAGAACGCTCTTATCCAGGCTGCTACTCCTCCCGTGAAACCAGAAAACGCAGGACGGTCTTCAGCTTCTCCGGCTGCGTTCTGCGGGCATCCGAGATATATATTTCCCGGTGGGTCTTGGAGATCCGCCGAAGTCCTTGCTGCGCGCAATATTGCTCCATCTTGCTGAAGCTCGCCGGCTCATTATCGTAGGGTCCCGAATGCAGCATTTGTACACAAAGACCGTCTTCGTAGCTCCCGAAGGTGGCCCTATCCAGTAACGGCTGCGGCTTCGTGCGCTTAACCTTATCTACAATTTCGGCAGCAAGGGCAGGTGTGACAAAGTCCGGCTGCCGGATCATTATGGTGTAGACCAGCTCGTCCTTGTCGAGTCCTGCCTTCAAGCGTCCTTGTTCACTGAGATCCCATACACCTTCCAGGGGGAAGATGCTATATTCATGGTAGCCTTCGGGTGCCGGACCTTTTTTGGGCAGCATCTTGATGGCATAAGATAGGGAATACAGCACTCCAACCGCCTCAGCGAACGCTTCACTGTTAGGATTGCCTTCACCTGACAGCATGAAGTATGGATAGGCGGGCACCGTTATCAGCGCAGGTTCTGGTGGGGGCAGATAGAATGCTTTTTCTTGTTTTTTCCACTCGTATTTCATGGATAACCCTCCGTAGTTTATAGCGGCTGGCCGCTATGATGTATGATTGCCTTCAGAATACCATGCCAAACTGGACAGGTGTCTGTCATATTCATTGAAAGTGGATAATTAAACTCTGTGAAGGTAAAATGGAAAAGAAAGTGTCATATTCTGGAGTGAATGAGGAGGATATCCATTGATCATACAGGCTGAACTGGTGCTGAACGCCCAAGCGGAACTTGGCGAGGGTGCCCATTGGGACCCTGAGGCAGGAAAGTTGTTGTGGGTAAATATTGAAGGGAAGCAGCTGCGGATTGTTGATTCCCGGACGCAGAATGAGAAGATCTATACCTTCACGCAAATGATCAGTGCGGCTGTTCCATCCGTGGATGGCGGCTGGGCAGTGGCCCTGCAGGACGGGATTTACAAATTTCAAGAAGACGGGTCGTTGGAATTACTGGCCGCGGTGGAGAAAGAGCTTGCCGGGAACCGGTTAAACGATGCCAAATGCGACAGCAAGGGCAGGTTGTGGTTCGGCTCCATGAGTATGGAGGACAAGCGGGATGCTGGAAGCTTATATGTGATGGAGCCGGAAGGCGAAGTGCGTAAGGTGCTGTCAGGTATCGGCATCTCCAATGGCATGGCCTGGGACGACAGCCGCGGTCTGATGTATTACATTGATACCTTGACCCGGGGAGTCGATGTAATGGACTATGATCTGCAGAACGGCACTGTAACCGGACGCAGAACTGTGGTGCAGTTCCCGGAAGGCGCAGGCGGACCGGATGGAATGACCATTGACAGCGAGGGAATGATCTGGGTCGCCCATTGGAACGGCAACTGTGTCTCTCGCTGGAATCCGCACACCGGGGAGCAGATCGGGAAGATCGAAGTGCCCGTACCGTTCGTGACCTCGTGTGCCTTCGGAGGTGAACATCTGGACGAGTTATATATTACCACTGCCCGGGTTGGCATGAGTGCTGAGGAGCTGCAACGCTGGCCGTTAGCCGGCGGATTGTTCAAGGCGGACGCGGGCGTGAAGGGAGTTAAGGGCAACCGTTTTGCAGGCTGAGATGCACTGCGGGAAGCCGTCCATCCGGCTCTCCTGCTGATTAAGCATGAAGCCGGGGATACATAGGTGTAAGATGAACTGAGCTTGTAACGATATTCTGAATTTGGGGAGGGACGGATATGCAGCTATTGAATTTTTGGGAATCAGGAACGCTGCGTCTCGGTGTGAAACAGGCCGAAGGCATCCTGGATGTGGCGGCGGCATTGCATGCGGTGCCAGAGCGGGCTGCGGAAGCTGTTCCGGCAACGCTGAGAGAACTGCTGGACGGAGGAGAGGCGGCGCTCGGCCGTTTGCGCGAATTCGTAGGTGATCTGTCTGTCCAGGGCGAAGGAGCCTTTTATAAAGAGGAAGACTCGCTTGAATTCGCGCCTTGTGTGGCAGATCCCGGCAAAATCATTTGTATCGGGTTGAACTACCGCAGACATGCCGAAGAGACCGGAATGCCGCTGCCGGAATATCCGATTCTTTTCAGCAAATTTACGAATAGCCTGGCCGGACACGGCACGGAAGTTCCGCTTCCGGGCACCACGCAGAAGGTCGATTATGAAGCTGAGCTGGGCATTGTGATCGGTCGGACAGCGAAGAACGTAAGCGAGGAAGAGGCGCTTGATGCGGTGTTTGGTTATTTTGCTGCAAATGATCTCTCCGCACGTGATCTGCAGACGCGCACCAGCCAGTGGCTTGCAGGCAAATCGTGCGACCGGTTTGCTCCAGCCGGGCCTTATGTGGTAACGAAAGACGAGGTGGGCGATCCCGGTTTACTGCGCATCAGAAGCTCGGTGAACGGGGAGATCCGGCAGGACTCCAATACCTCGGACATGATTTTCAATTGCCAGCAGATCATCAGCTACATCTCCGGGTGCATGACGCTTTCGCCAGGGGATATCATTCTTACAGGAACCCCGGAGGGGGTTGTGATGGGATATCCGCCGGAGCAGCAGATTTACCTGCAGCCGGGTGACGAGGTTACGGTGGAGATCGAGAAGCTAGGGAGTCTAACGAACCGCATGATAGCTGATAAGTCTTAAGTGTGGTGAGGTGCTGCAGAGTGATAAGCGCTGTCACCCTAGCGTTCGTATGGATATAGGATGATAAATAAGAAGGAGCTGTTCATTTGCAGAGCTTGCAGATGGGCGGTTCCTTTTTTTTGACAGCACAAAATAACGGGAAATTCGTCCATTGACCTGTGAAAATGGTCCGAAACTGTCTTACCGCTCTCGCAGAAGGCCAAGCGGTCCTCTCTCCCGGCGAAGATTCGTTATGCACTAAGATGAAAGCGTAAACAAAAATTCAGGTAGAGGAGATTCGATATGGGGGTACCTTCAGGCGAGCTGCTCCGCGGTGTGGGTCCGGTCCGGCCATCCCGCAGCAAGCTGCAGAATAAATACAAACTGTTTCTAATGGCGCTTCCTTTTCTTGTAGTGACCTTAGTTTTCTATTATCTGCCGGTTAGCGGGTGGATCTACGCCTTTTATGATTTCATCCCCGGCATTCCGCTGTCGGACACGCCGTATGTAGGGCTGAAGTGGTTCAGGACCATTGTTGCCAATCCTACGCAGACAGCAGAGGTGCTGCGCGTACTGAAGAACACGGTAGCCATGAGTTCACTCGGGCTGGTGACCTCCGTCTTTCCTGTTATTTTCGCCATACTGCTGACGGAGATACGGGCAGGCTGGTACCGAAAGTTCGTGCAGACACTGACGACGATACCGAATTTTATCAGCTGGATTCTGGTCTATGCCCTGGCCTTCTCACTATTCTCGGTCGACAACGGAGTGGTGAACCACATTCTGATACAGCTGGGCTTCGTGAATGAGGAATTCAATTTCCTCGCCTCCAGCTCGCATATTTGGGTGACGATGATTGCCTGGTATTGGTGGAAGTCCCTGGGTTGGGGAGCTATTCTCTACCTGGCGGCCATTGCCGGCATCGACCAGGAGCTGTATGAAGCGGCAGAAGTAGACGGGGCCAGCCGGTTCCGCAAAATCTGGCATATCACCGTTCCAGGCCTTATCCCGACCTTTTTCGTACTGTTGCTGCTCTCCATCGGGAACTTTGTCAACAACGGCATGGAGCAGTATTTTGCCTTCCAGAACGCCATGAACAAGGATGCGATAGAGGTGCTGGATTTATACGTGTACAATATCGCGTTTGCCAACAATTTTCCGTTCGCCACTGCGGTCAGCATGCTGAAGTCGGTCGTCAGTGTAATTCTGCTGTTTGCGGCCAATACACTTTCTAAGGTTGTGCGCGATGAATCGATTATTTAAGGACGGTGATTCCAGTTGCGTAAAAAGCTAAAACCCGGCGATGTCCTGTTCCAGGGAATCATCTATGTGCTCTTTGGATTATTCACCCTGAGCTGCATCTATCCGTTCTATTACTTGTTCATCAACACCATCAGCTCCAATGAGTTCAGCGCGGCAGGGTATATCAAGTTCTATCCGCAGCAGATCCATTTTGACAACTATTCCAAGGTGTTGCGGATTAGCGGGCTCAGCCATGCGGCTCTGGTCTCGGTCTACCGGACTGTAGTGGGTACCTTGCTCACGGTGGGCGCCTCGGCCTTTCTCGGTTATCTGTTCACGAAGAAGGAGATGTGGGGCCGTCAGGTCTGGTACCGCAGCGTCGTCGTCACCATGTATTTCAGCGCAGGGCTGATTCCCTGGTACATTACGATGCACAACCTGCATTTGACCAACAACTATCTGGCTTATATTCTGCCGACGATCATTACTCCGTTCAACATCATTCTTGTCAAAACCTTTGTCGAGGCGATTCCGCCCTCGCTGGAGGAGTCGGCAGCTATGGACGGCGCAGGATATCTGCGGTCCTTCTGGAGCATTATCGTTCCGCTGACCACCCCGATTCTGGCAACCATTACGATTTTCTCGGCGGTCAACCAGTGGAACTCCTTCATTGATACGGCATTCCTGATGACGGACACCAAATATTTCACACTGCAGTTCCTGCTCTGGAGATACCTGAATGAGTCCAGCTCGCTGGCCGCGCTCATCCGAAGTTCCCCGGATATGGCGGCCAGTGTACAGAACATGCAGACGCCAACCTCTGTGCGGATGACGGTGACGATGATCGTTGTGCTGCCCATTCTGATTGTATATCCGTTTTTCCAGCGTTTTTTTGTCAAAGGCATCATGATCGGCGCCGTCAAGGGCTGACCGGTCCGTAAAAGCAGGTATGACTGGAGTTCGGCTCTGCCGGCAGGCAGAGCTTTAACTTAGGAGCACTCTTCACATTTTACCAATTCATTAGGGGGTATGACGCAATGAGAATAAAAAAGCTGCCGCTTCTTCTGCTTAGCATGATTATGGTGCTGGTTCTGGCATCCTGCAGCGGAGGGAACGGGAATTCGGGCAAGACGAACACAGCGAAGGCTACGGATAAGCCAACAGCTGAAGCAACCAATGCTGCAGCGGAAACGGCAGCGCCTAGTGATGGGGCACCCGACCATTCCAAGCCGCTGAAGCTGACGGTATTCTCGACCACAGCCAACTATGCAGGTCCGCAGACCGGCTGGTTCGCCAAATTGATCAAAGACAAGTTCAATATTGAGCTGGATATCGTAGCCTCCAATCTGACTGGCGGTGACACCAAAATTTCGGCAATGATGGCTTCCGGTGATCTCGGCGATATTATCATCTTCGGGGATGACAAGAACCACTATCCGAATGCCATTAAGGGCAATCTGCTGCTGGATTGGACCAAGGACGGGCTGCTCGACAAGTACGCCCCGGATATTGCGAAGCAATTTCCCAAAGCTATTGAGAAAGCAAAGGTTGCTTTTGGCGGCGGCAGTGCGGTCTACGGGATGGGAAACAGTGTGGCGACGAACCCATCTGGACCTTCCGAGGGCAAGGATATGACCTGGGGACCGGACCTGCGCTGGGATCTGTATCAGCAAATCGGAGCTCCGGAAATCAGCAAGATCGAGGACTATCTGCCGGTGCTGAAGAAGATGCAGGAGCTGGAACCCAAGAATGAGCTGGGTAAAAAAACCTATGCGTTCTCCCTCTGGTCCGACTGGGACGGCAACTATAAAATGACGCTGGCGAAACAGTTCGCCAATATGATGGGCTATGATGAAATCCCTGACACTGCCCTTTATGTCAAAGCGGATGAAGAGAAATATTATGATTTCCTCTCCGACGACAGCTGGTACATGAAATCGCTCAAGCTCTATTTTGAAGCCAATCAGATGGGACTGCTTGATCCCGATTCACTGACACAGAAATTTGATGATGTGGTTGCCAAATACAAGGATGGCCGTCTGCTCTTCTCCTGGTTCCCGTGGCTGGGTGCTGCCAACTACAATACACCGGAAAGAACGGCAGAAGGCAAGGGCTTTGCTCTTGTACCATTCAAGGATGAGCTGATGTATTCCACAGGCTTCAATGTCTATGGCGGCAACGGGATCATCTCCATCGGCGCGAAGGCCAAGGACCCGGCGCGGATTATGGAATTCATTAACTGGATGTACACACCAGAAGGCGCGATGATCTCAGCAGGCAGCGGAACAGCGGTACCGAACGGACCGAAGGGACTGACCTGGGATATCGACAGCAGCGGCAAGCCGGTTGTTACTGACTTCGGCTGGAAGGCGTACGCGGATCAGCAGAACACCAAGGTTCCGGATGAATATGGCGGCGGGGACTACTACTACGGCTCGAATCAGATGAACTTCTCATTCGTGGTTCCGGCCATGGTGAATCCGCAGACCAGTGAGCCTTATGACCACAATTTGTGGAAAACATCCCTGGAACGCAACCCATCGAAGCTGGATAGTGACTGGAGAGCAAAGATGGGCGTACTGACGGCGAAGGAATATTTTGAGAAAAATAATCTGCTTGCCGTTGCCCCTCAGGGCTTCACAGGGAAAGAACCGCTCACCATGGATAAAACGCTGGAGCAGAAAAATAAGCAAATCGGTACGGTGATTCAGCAAATTTCCTGGAAAATGGTCTTTGCCAAGAACCAGGCTGAATTCGACAAGCTGAACAAAGAAATGCATGACAAAGTGAATGGCCTAGGATATGCCGATGTGATGGACTTCTCCGTTAAGAAAGCACAGGAGCTGTTTGAGGCCCGTAAAAGTGTAAAGTAAGCCATTCTGGCAAATAGGAGCAAGGCAGGGCGGTGATGAAGCTGCTCTGCCTTATTCTGTTCGAGTTAGCGTAAATCTGGTATTCTATCAGTATTGGATAAAACGCTTTCATTGGAGGAGAAAAAGGACGTGCGGATGCTCAAAAGGAACGCTGGTAGGCATGCTCCGGCAAGCCATTCCCTGCGGACGACCTTAGTAATCTACCTGCTGGTCGGAACACTGCTGCCGCTGCTCATTGTCGGAATGGTCTCGTATACTTCAATCTATTCCATTCTTTCCGGCAAAATCGGTAGCGGCATCAGCGCAAGTCTGCGGCAGGAAGCGCTCAGCCTGGAGAATGCCATCGATAATCTGGATTTCGCCTCTAAGCAGTTTGCGCTGGACGGTCAAATCGTAGCAGAGATGTCGTCCTTTCTGGAGGAGAAGCAGATCTACCGCAAATCCCAGATCATGAATTCCATCAATGAGAAGATCAATCTCGTGAATTTCACCAATCCCTACATCGGGCTGACGGCCTATATTATGCCGGGCAGCGAGGACCCGGTGCTGTTCACCAATATGAGCACAAGGCGGAATTTCGATATCAGCCGGCTCCCATCCTTTATGCGTTACAACGGGGCTGATTATTACGGGCCCCACGGGACGATGTATGTGGTTGGCGACAATGTTGTGTTTTCGGAGCGGAGAATCGTCCGGGTGAACGGCCAGCATGATCTGTATGTGTATCTGGAGACGAACTACAGTCTGCTGCGCAAAATTTTTAATCCGCAGGCTTACGGGATGCAGGTGAATCATCTGCTCGTCAATCAGGACGGCACGGCAACGAATATCATTGACGGTCAGGTGCCTGCACGGGTTGTGGATGCTGCCGGCACAGGCACAGGGGCTGCCCATGAGGAGCTTGACGGCTATCATCTGTTCCGTTATGAGAGTCCGCAAGGATGGAAGCTTGTAGCTGTCGTTAAGAAATCAGTGTTTAACAGTGAAATTTATTCCTGGTTCTACAAAATGATTCTGCTCGCCCTGTTAACGCTGCTGTTTGCCGGAATGCTGGCCTGGCTCATCTGGAGAAGGATCTATGGCCCATTGCGTAAGGTAAACCTCGAAATTATCCGAATGGCGGAGAATGTAACGGCTCCGGTAGCCTTCACCAATGTCGAGGAGTTCGACTTTGTGCTGACGAACTTTCAGCAGATGAAGGATCAGGTCAACGAGCTAATCCTGGCTGTAGCCCGCAATGAGAAGCAGAAAAGCCAATTTGAAATCGAGAAGCTGCTGAGCCAGATCAACCCTCATTTTCTCCATAACACACTGAATACAGTGCAATGGCTCGCAAGGCTGAACGGCCAGAAGGAGATCGACAAGCTGGTTACGCTGCTGGTGAAGGTGCTCCATTATAATCTTGGCAAACAGAGTATTATCGTTACGATTGGCGAGGAGATTGAAGCGATCCGCAATTATATGGAGCTGCAGCGAATCCGTTATGATTATGAGTTTGAATTCAATGTGCTGGCAGAAGAAGCAGTGCTGAGTGCAGCGGTTCCGCGCTTTCTGCTCCAGCCTCTGGTTGAAAACTCGATCTATCATGGACTGAGCGACAACGGCAGGGTAGATGTCATTATTACGGCTCATGGTCCGGGGGAAGTGCAGCTGTGTGTCAGGGATAACGGAACAGGTATGGATGAGGTCCAGATCGGGGAGCTACTGGCTGACGGTGAAGTTGGAAAGCGCGGGCTTGGGATTGGCTTCTCCTACGTCATGCGTATGCTGAGGATGTATTACGGGGAGCGGATGACCCTGCAGATTCACAGTGCAGTAGGGGAAGGAACCACCATCTCCATTATCATTCCCATTAAAGGCAAGGAGGACTTCGATGATTAAAGCTGTTGTAGTCGATGACGAGCGCCTGGTGCGCAAAGGCTTCATCTCGCTGATTGACTGGTCGTCCTTCGGGGTGGTGATCGTCGGCGAAGCCGGTGACGGTAACGCTGCACTGTCACTGCTCCTGGAGCAGGAGGCAGACCTTTTATTTGTCGATCTGACCATGCCCGGTATGTCCGGCTTTGAGCTGATCCGGCAGGTGCGCCAACGCTTTCCGGCTATCCGCTGTGTGGTGCTGACCTGCCATCATGAATTTGATTATGTACAGGAGGCGCTGCGCCTCGGAGCCGTTGATTACATTGTGAAAACCCTGCTGGAGGTGGAAAATGCCGATGAGACCATCCGCCGGCTGGTTGAGCGTGTGAAATGGGAAGACAGCACGAGGGAGCTGCTGGCACGCGGAGAGGGCCGGGTAGTGGCCGCTGACCTGGCGCTGATCTATCTTCCACGGCTGCAAGGTGGTAATGAAGAAGAACTGTTTCGGCTTGCCGTAACGAAGAATAATCCGCTGATCGCTATTCAGGACATGTGGATGACCCCGCTGCTGAGCCGTTTTACAGTGGATGAAGCCTGTATGGAGTTCACAAGGGTACTTGGCGGACGATGGCGGGCGGCGCTGGTTAACGGGCTGAGAGACCGGCAGCTTCAGGAAGTTGAATATGTGCTCGGCAAGACGCTGCGGCAAGCGCTTTTTTATTATGGCGGGGCGGAGGAGCCTGCCCGCCTGAATTTTGGAGAGCTGAAGCGGATGGCCGGTGAGCGGCATCCCGCAGGAGAAGAGATTTTGGCTGAAGGGCTGAATCTGAGATGGACGCTGGACCGTGAAGCTTGGGAAATGTTCACCTCCAGGGTGCAGCAGCTTCAGCCGGGGCATGATCAGATTACGGCATTCAGTCAATCACTGCTCCAGGACTGGAGCCGGCTAATCCTGAAGGCAGAAGAATCAGAACAACTGGAAACCTCGGTTAACGGAAACTTGAACTGGTATCAATGGAAAAACTGGCTCCGGCAGTTCTCCGGGTGTGTCCAGCGGCGGATGCTTGAGCTCGGACTGAGCAAAGAGGTCATGTTCTGTCTGATTCGTGCAGTCCGCTTCATGAGAACCCATGCAGGAGATAAAATCAACCAAGGGGATGTAGCCGCCGAGATCAATATGAGCAGAGGCTACTTCAGCCAGTGTTTTGCCCGTTTTGCCGGGGAGACTTTTGGAGAGAGTCTGCGGAGCATGCGTCTGGAATTGGCCAAAACCCTTCTGCTGGAGACTCATTATCCGGTATGTGAAATCGCAGGCAAATCTGGATTTGAGGATGACCGTTACTTCAGCAGGCTATTTCGTGAACATGTCGGCAAGCTGCCAAGCGAATATCGTGCGGAGGCGATGGAGAGGTGAGGAGAATGGTGCAATATGTTCTTGCCGCTGCGGCGCTGATCTCCCTGACGGCTTGCCGGGGAGGCGGTATGCCGGTTACCGGCTCAGCAAGTGCCGCAAATCCGGCAAATCATGCAGATGCGGCTGCTTACGGGAGCTATGAGAATCCGGTCATGATGCGGATTGGCTTCAAAGTGCCCGATTCCCGGCTCAATACGGGAGACAGCAACGACAATAACCCGATTTCACGATATTTGGAGAGTCTGACGAATATCAAAGTCATTCATTCCTGGGAAGCGAAGGGTGAAGAAACTTTTACACAAAAAGCGCAGCTGGCGATCGACAGCAACGATCTGCCGGATGCGATGGTGGTCGACAGAGACCAGCTCAAAATGCTGATGGACAGCGATATGATTGCGGATCTGACCGAAATCTACAAGGAGTATGCTTCCGAGCTGATCAAGGATATGTATGATTCCACCCATGGCGAAGCGCTTCGGGATGCCTCCCGGAACGGCAGACTGTACGGTCTGCCTAACGTGGCGATTAACGCGGATTCACCGTCCCTGCTGTGGGTCCGTCAGGATTGGCTGGACAAGGTGGAGCTGCCGGCTCCGCGCACCTTTGAGGATATTGAAGCCATTGCCAAGGCATTTATCGAGAAAGACCCGGATGGAAACGGCAAGCGGGACACCGTAGGCTTAAGCGCCTATAACAATATTGTGTACGGCACAAAACCCCATGTCAACGGATTAGATGCCCTATTCAGCGCATTCCATGCCTTCCCCACCAATTGGATCAGGGATAGCAAGGGGCATATTGTTTATGGTTCGATCACCCCGGAGACCAAGGAGGCACTGGGCAAGCTGGCCGACTGGTATAAGCGGGGGCTCATTGATCCTGACTTTGCCTTGTATAAGGAAACACAGGAACCGATTATTTCCGGTAAATCGGGGATGTTCTTCGGCCCATGGTGGATGCCTTATTATCCGCTGTCGGAGGCTGTTGCTGCGGATACCAAGGCGGAGTGGAGGGCCTATGCCGCCCCGCTGGATGCATCCGGCAAATTCGTGACCCATATGGCTCCGGTCACCGACCGCTATCTGGTGGTCCGCAAGGGTTATGAGCATCCTGAAGCCGTAGTGAAGCTGCTGAATGCCTTCACCCGGCTGGAGCGTAGAAGAGATCCGAATGAGGAGGCGGTTCGAAGCCTGGATGATTTCTCGGCGCAGACCGGCATTCAGCCTCGGGCGTATTACCCGTTCGATCTGCTGATTGATTATGCAGACGCTATCGAAAAGCATTATGCGGATGTGCAGCAGGCGGTTCACGGCAAGATTGATCCGGATTCACTGGACCCTGACACCAGACTGCTCTATGAGCACTGGCTTGCAGAGGAGGAGCAGCCCAAAAAAAATCTGGAGGGCTGGAAAGCGGCAAATGCCTACAAATACGGAGTCGCAGTATTGTCTACAACAGCGATCGAGAGAGTACGCAGTGTCTATTACGGAAGTACACTTCATATGCGGAGCAAATGGCCTGAACTGCAGAAGCTGGAGAGCGAAACCTTCCTGAATATCATCGTGGGTGATTCGCCTCTCAGTGATTTTGACCTCTTTGTAGCCCAGTGGAAACGTATGGGCGGAGAGGCCATAACCCAAGAGGTTACGCAGCTTGCAGGCAGCACTTCCACGAGCCGGTAGCGACATGCGGCAACAATCTGCTAATTGACGTTGGAGGGACTGAACACTGAAGTATGGTATCCCATAGCAGAAATATAGGCCGGAGTCCCCTATAAGGAGGATTCCGGCCTGTGCTTTGTGTTAGTAGGTCTTAATCTACAGCTGTACTCATGATGCGGCGCTGACGTTGCTTGCACTTATGTTCAGAGGTTCTCTGAATTTTTATAGACCTTTTGGAGTAAAATAACGAGCTGGTCTACCTCATCCACAGTGAAGTCGAGGGTAAGCTTGCGGTTCAGCTCTGCCAGGACCGATTGCAGCACCGGGGCGAACTCCACTGCCTTAGCTGTCGGATAGAGCAGGGATGAACGCCGGTCTGTGGGATCGGTTCTGCGCTCAATGTATCCGGCTTCCTCAAGCAGCTTCACTGAGCGGGCGGTAGTGGCTTTATCGAATTTCATTTCGCTTGTCATTTGATCCTGTGTAATACCCGGATGGTTCAGAATCAGCTTCAAGAAGCTGTGCTGCCCGCCGCTGCCGATGCCATAAGGCAACAGTTCTTTGACCAGCCACTTTTGGTGCTGGCGATGAAGCTGGGAGATTAGCTTGCCGATGGGTTCTCTTTTCAAATTCAACTTGCACACCTCTTTGGTCAAAATCCTGCAGTCAGCAGGCTCAACTCAAAAATATAAGGATGTATAGGTTTCACGCTATAAATCATCCTTCTATTTCTCGCTGAAACGGATTCCGTCTCTTAAAAGGACGGCGAAGCCGTTTCCACTTGATAGTACATTAATATAGTTGCGCATGCAACTAAACTGGAGTACACTGGGAAAGATCAATTTGTTGCGGACGCAACTATATGCGAAAAATGTTCGAAGAGGGTGTTAAAGTTGAGTACAATCAGTGCAACTTATCAGGAGGATGCGGCGGTTCAGAAGAAACGCTGGATTATATTAATCGTTCTGAATTTGTTCACCTTTATGTCCACACTTGACGGAAGCATTGTGAATATTGCCTTGCCAGTGCTTGTAAAGAAGCTGCAGCTGCCGATGGCACAGGTCGAGTGGGTTACAACCGGTTATTTGATGGCGATTTGCGCAGCCATATTGTTCTTCGGAAAGCTGGGGGATATCGCCGGCAAGATCCGGATTTTCAAAATCGGTACCGTTATCTTTATCATCGGGTCACTGCTCTGCGGCCTGAGCGCAAGCCTTCCGTTTCTGATTGCATCCCGGGTCATTCAAGCGATTGGCGCTTCAATGACCATGGCCAACAGCCAGGGAATTGTCACAGATATTTTCCCGGCCACGGAGCGGGGCAAAGCGCTTGGGCTGATCGGAACCTTCGTTTCGCTCGGCAGTATAGCAGGTCCCAGTCTGGGCGGGATTATCGTCTCCGCATTGGGCTGGGAATATATTTTCTGGGTGAATGTTCCGATTGGCCTAATCGCTATTGTGCTCGGGTGGAAGGTTCTTCCGAAGGACCTGGTCCGGGTAAAATCCAGAATTGATCTTCCCGGAAGCCTGCTGTTTGCTATATTCATAGTGACCCTGTTCGCCGGTCTGCTGCTTGGACAGCAGCTAGGGTATGGGGACAGCCGGATTCTCTCGGCGTTGATTGCGGCAGCCGCAGCCTTTATTGTGTTTATTATTGTGGAGCTGCGCCGGACCCAGCCGCTCCTGCAGCTGTCGCTGTTCAAGAACCCCTTATTTTCACTCAGCATCCTGTGTGCGTTTCTGGTATTCGTGGCGAACTTCTGCTTTAACATTATTGCCCCGTTCTATGCACAGAACATGCTGAACCTGTCACCCTTCTATGCCGGCTTCCTGCTCATGCTGTTCCCGATTTCCATGGTCGTTGTAGCTCCGCTGAGCGGGGCCTTGTCTGATAAAATCGGCTCAGAGTTCTTAACCTTCGCCGGACTGATTGTGATGGTCATCGCTCAATTCGGCCTGGCCCGTCTGCATGACGGAAGCGCGGTAGCCCTGGTGGGTGTGTGGATCGCCATGCTAGGAATCGGCAGTGGTCTGTTCCAATCGCCCAACAACTCGCTGATCATGTCCAAAGTGCCGCGAACCCAGCTGGGATCGGCAGGCAGTGTCAACTCACTGGTCCGTAATGTGGGGATGGTAGTCGGGATCACCATTGCTACGACCATACTCTTTCATGTAATGAGCAATAAAGCGGGCTACCGGGTAACTGGCCTGATTCCGGACCGTCCGGATGTTTTCCTCTCCGGCATGCATGTCGTGTTCATGACTTCGTCGGCTATCTGTCTAGTTTCGGCACTGCTGACCGGCTGGCGGATGATCTCAATCAAAAAAGCCAAGAGGGCAAAGCGTACCGCGGTCTGATATTCCGGCTGCCTGATATGACAGTCCAGAGATGCTCATTTTGCAAGCCATATGTAAGCCAAAAGCCTTTCAGCCTGAGCTCAGGCCGGGAGGCTTTTCCTGGTTCAATCCTTATAGAAGGTTGATTCTTGTGCTTTGAAGCGGTTTGTCACAAATCAGCACGCCATATTGTCTTCATTATGTACACACATTATGGAGGCGATTAGAATGAGTTTAAGATTTAATTACAGAGCGGCAAATGAACAGGCTTTCCGGGCGATGATGGCCATGGAGCAGCATGCGGGCGGACGGATCCAGGATAAGGTATTATATGAATTAGTGAAAATCAGGGTCTCCCAGATCAACGGCTGCGCCTTCTGTCTGGATATGCACGCCAAGGACTTAATGAAACTGGGCGATTATGCAGACCATATTTTGCTGCTTAGTGTGTGGCATGAAGTTCCGCTGTTTACAGAAAAGGAAAAAGTGCTGCTTGAGTTTGCTGAGGCCGTTACCCTTATCAGTCAAGAGGGTGTTCCCGTGGCACTATATGACAAGGTTATGGAACACTTCAGCCAGGAGGAATATGTGGACTGGATTCTGGCGATCAATACGATCAACAACTGGAACCGGATCGCGATTTCTACCGGAATGTATCCGGGTTGTTTTAATTAAAATAGCGGCGAGTCATTAAGCACAGGAGGGACAGCAGTGAAAGACCAGGGAAGCAAGGCGGGGATTCGAACGGGTCCGGAGACCGTGGGGGGGAGCCTCATGGAGGAGCTGTACCGCAGTTATTATCGTTACGCCTTCTCGATTGCTTACAGAATGCTCGGAACCGTAGCCGATGCAGAGGATGCCGTACAGGACTGCTTTGCAGAGCTGCAGCGCCGGGAACCCGGCGGTATTCAAAATATGAAGGCTTATGTGGCCAAGGGCATCACTAACCGCTGCCTGAATATGCTTAGCTCGGCGCGCAGCCGCAGGGAGACATATGTTGGCGAGTGGCTTCCGGAGCCGGTAAGTGAGGCGGATGACGGGCCCGAAGCGTCAGCGGAACGGAAGGATACCCTGTCTTATGCTTTTCTGGTGCTGCTGGAGCGTCTAACCCCAACCGAAAGAGCTGTGTTTGTGCTGAGGGAGGCTTTTCAGTACGAATATGATGCCATAGCAGAAATGGTCGGCAAATCTGAGAGCAACTGCCGGCAAATCTTTAGCCGGGCGAAGCGGACGCTTCAAGCCAGACCGTCTTCGGCACTGCAACCGGCTGCCGGCAATGGTACTTCAAGAGAACAGCTGCTGCGCAGGTTCACAGCGGCATTTACTGCATATGATGTTGGCGGAATGCTTGAGCTGCTGGCTGAGCAGCCTGTACTTATCGGCGATGGAGGCGGACAGGAAGTGCATACCATTCTTAGGCCTATGGCAGGACGTAAGGGCGTGCTGGCTCTTCTGACCTCACGGCGGGTATTGAAACAGATGCGCGAATGGGAAATTGCAATGGACTGGATCAACGGTGAGCAGAATCTTGTGTTCAGGCAGCAGGGAGTGGTTAGAGCCGTACTCTGCCTGGCGCTGGACAAGAGTGGAGAACAGATTCAGGAACTATATCTGATGATGGCTGCCAGCAAGCTGGGTCATGTTTAACCGGTGTCCATAGAGGCCTGCGATGAACATGAGCATTGGAGGCTTCTCCATAAACGTAAGGTCAATAAAAAAGCGCCGTCTCCCCGTTGCCCGGGCAGGCGGCGCTTCTTCATGGATCTAGTTCTTGAAGCTGTGTATCGGAGCGGGGATACGTCCGCCCCGGTTCACGAATCCTGAGCAGTCGAACTTGTTCACGGCCATAACTGGCGCGTAGCCGAGCAGCCCGCCGAATTCAACCATTTCGCCGACTTCCTTACCGATGACCGGAATCACGCGAACCGCTGTAGTCTTGTTGTTAACCATGCCGATAGCGGCTTCGTCCGCAATGATTCCTGCGATGGTTTCTTTGCTTGTGCTGCCAGGAATAGCAATCATATCGAGCCCGACCGAGCAGACGCAGGTCATTGCTTCCAGCTTCTCCAGCGTCAGCGCCCCGCGCTGCACCGCCTGAATCATGCCATGGTCTTCGCTGACCGGGATAAAGGCGCCACTGAGTCCTCCGACGTAGGAGGAAGCCATAACGCCGCCTTTTTTGACATTGTCATTCAGAATGGCGAGCGCGGCTGTTGTGCCGGGCGCTCCCGCTTCCTCCAGCCCCATGACCTGGAAGATCTCGGCGATAGAATCACCGATTAGCGGAGTGGGTGCCAGAGACAGATCGATAATGCCAAAAGGTACGTTCAGCCGTTTGGACGCTTCCTGGGCTACCAGCTGACCCACACGGGTAACCTTAAAGGCGGTCCGCTTGATCGTCTCGCATAGAGTCTCGAAGTCTTGGCCCTTCACTTCCTCCAATGCCCGCTTGATTACACCCGGACCGCTAACACCTACGTTGATTACACATTCGCGTTCACCGACCCCGTGGAACGCACCCGCCATGAACGGGTTGTCCTCAACCGCATTGCAGAAGACCACCAGCTTGGCACAACCGATGGAATCGCGGTCCTTGGTACGTTCCGCAGTCTGAAGAATAATATCGCCCATCAGCTTCACTGCGTCCATATTGATCCCGCTGCGCGAGG
Organism: Paenibacillus sp. P46E; assembly: GCF_001909095.1. Taxonomy (NCBI): domain Bacteria; kingdom Bacillati; phylum Bacillota; class Bacilli; order Caryophanales; family Paenibacillaceae; genus Paenibacillus; species Paenibacillus sp. P46E. The sequence goes on along the minus strand of NZ_LVYZ01000110.1, from coordinate 29,473 downwards.
AGCCGACATTCACAGAAGAGCAGACTCTTTCTGTAACTGCCAGCGCTTCAGGGATACTGTCGATCAGAATCCGGTCACCTTTGGTGCAGCCCTTCTGGACAAGAGCCGAGAAGCCGCCAATGAAGTTTACGCCAACCTCTTTTGCTGCCTTGTCCAGAATTTCGGCCACCGGCACATACGAATCGGTATGAATGGCGCCAGCGGCGATAGAGATCGGGGTCACCGAAATCCGCTTGTTGACAATGGGTACCCCGAATTGCCGTTCCAGATCCTCACCGGTTTTCACCAGCTTCTCCGCGGAGCGGGTGATTTTGTCGTAGACATTTTGGTTGAACACGCGCATATCCGTGTGGGCACAGTCCATGAGGCTGATTCCCATAGTGATCGTACGGACATCCAGATTCATTTCCCGGATCATTTTATTCGTTTCCTGCACTTCGCCAATTGAAATCATAGGTTTAACTCCTTAAATTATATTCACATCTATTGTCTTCAGCCGTCTTAAATCCGGTGCATAATATTGAAGATATCTTCATGCTGGAGCTTGATTTCCACACCGATCTCTTCGCCCACATGCTGCAGATCTTCCACAATCTCTTCAAAAGATTTGCTGGGTGCAGAAATATCTACGATCATCATCATATTGAAATAATCCTGTACGATCGTCTGTGAGATATCCAGAATGTTCAAATTGTGTCCTGCGAGATAGGTGCATACTTTTGCGATAATACCAACTTTGTCTTTACCCAGTACTGTGATAATCCCCTTCAATGAAAAAGCCTCCCATTATTTATTTAATATTTTTCTAGTGCTTTGTTCATCCGCCGCTTTAACGGAATGAACCGTTTCAATTATTATGGCAAAGGAAAGGAGAATCGACAACCGAAGTTTTTTTGTCCATCTGAGTAGAGATTTGATCTTAAGCTCCATTTTACATAGAATACAGTTGACAGAGTTAAGAAGCTATGGTTACTGGCTTGTAATATATTAGCAGCTCGAAGGAGTTATGATGACAACGAGAAAATACAAAGAGCTGGTAGAGCAGCGTACCAGACAAACCCTCCAAACATGGTCTGCACAAGAAGTTGTAAGTGAAAAGGATATTTATCGTTTCCTCCATAACTTGAAAGGAACCGCCGGAACAGTAGGCCTTATCAAAGTCGAAAAGCTGGCAGACAGCACGTTACTCTATTTCTCAGAGGATATCCATCGCTGCTGGCCGGAAGAGGAGTGGGGAGAATATCTATACCCTCTGCTGGAGCTTTTTGGCGACGATATGGATGCACATGATGGGCTGCTTGGCTCCCGTTCGCAGGAGTCCGGGCATATTCACGGCATGCCGATCCAGCAAGAAATTCTGATCATTGATGACGATGTTGAACTGGTTGCTTTTTTGCGGGAATCCCTGGAGAAGCAGTCCTATTATGTGAGTATTGCCTTATCCGCAGAACGCGGATTGAAGATATTTTACGAGGGCAAACCGGATCTGATTCTGCTTGATATCCTGCTCCCGGACCAAAGCGGGATTGATGTGCTGAAGCAAATCATCGGCAAGGCGAAGAAAGAGCGGATTCCCATTATTATCATCAGCGGTGAGCACACCAAGGATATTCAGATGTATGCCTACTCACTGGGCGTGATGGATTATATGCCGAAGCCGCTGGATATCGATTTATTCCTGGTGCTGATTAAGAACCGTTTTGACCTGAAGCGGGAATGGCAGGAATCGATTATCGTAGATGAGCTGACCGGAGCATTCAACCGCAGATATTTCAACCAGACCATGAAGCAGCTGATGTCGGATTTCCGCCGGACCGGCCGGATATTTTCTGTGGCCCTTATGGATCTGGATTATTTTAAGCTGGTAAATGACACCTATGGCCACCTGATCGGAGATGAAGTGCTGCAGACCTTTTCTGAAGTCGTGCGTCATTCGATTCGGGTAGAAGATACCTTTTGCCGATTCGGGGGGGAAGAGTTTGCCTTGTTCATGCCGAATACGGATGCAGTTTCAGCTTTGCTGGTCGTGGACCGGATCCAGCAGCAGCTTGCCGCAAGAACCTTTACTGCAAAAAAAGAGGAGTTTCAAGTGACTTTCTCGGGTGGTATTACGGAGGTCCGTGAGGTGTTAAATGAACCGGACAGGCTGATCGGGGAAGCGGACCAGGCACTTTACGTCAGCAAGAATACGGGACGGAATCGGACCACCCTGTATTCGGACAAGCTGGACACGGGCAAAGCCGAATCTCTGCTGAATGTGATTGTTGTGGACGACGATGCGCTGATCCGGCGGATTGTGACTCATCATTTTGCATCCTGGGACCCGGCCGGTATCGACTCTGTGAAGGTCAGCAGCTATGCCAGCGGTCCGCTGTTTCTGGAATCAGACTGGTATGCGCAAGGTGGCAAATATATTATTTTGCTGGATGGAATCATGCCTGAGCTGGATGGTCTGGAGGTTCTGGAGCGGATTCGCAGCAACTACCCTGAAGTGAATATTCTTGTAATCATGCTGACAGGAAGGAATAACCAGCGTGATATTATTCATGCTTTGCAGATGGGAGCCGATGATTATGTAGTGAAGCCGTTTCATCTGCCGGAGCTGCTGACCCGTATAGAGCGGTTGGCCCACAGATTTCTGTTCTAGAACAGAAGCCAACACAACATCAGGAGGAACAGAAGGGTGAGGATTGAATGCAAAAAGTACTTGTAGTCGATGATGAAGAGGTCCTGCGCATGCTGATTGAAGACACGCTGGAGGATCTGGAGAATGTAGAGATCCATACCGCCGAGAATGGCACAGAAGCGCTGGCCAAGCTGTCAGAGGAGCTATATGATCTGGTTATTCTGGATTATATGATGCCCGAGATGACTGGAATTGAAGTTCTCGAGGCACTGGGAAAAGATCAAAAAAGCGCCATGCCCATTCTGATGCTGACCGCCAAGGCGCAGGAGAACGACCGCAGTAAAGCCCGCGAGGCCGGTGCCCGCTATTTTATGCCGAAGCCTTTCAGCCCCATGGAGCTCCTGCAGATTGTGGAGGGCATTCTCAGTGAGAACAACGAAATCCTCTAATACCAGCATCAAAACGAAATATTATCAGATCATTACGCTGTTGTTCGTGCTCATTGTACTGACAGTGAGTGTCCTCTTCTTTTATATTAATACCCAGCAGAGCCGGCTGAAATCGGAACGGGAGGTCCTGCAGACCAAAGCGAATATCATAAATGAACTGGCCGGGACGCTGAATGAAGTGTTTTTCCGGGCCAGAGGGTACGTCGCCTTGAAGAGCACCAGTGAGCTGGGTCTGCTGAATACGGCGCTTGAGAATCTGGATGGTATTCTGGATCAATACGCCGGGCTGAATCTGTCACCGGAAGAGGCGGAGTATCGGGACGCTTTATCCGCTTTTTATACCAATTACAAGAGTCAAACGCTGCCTAAAGTGATGCAGCTGGTCGGAAATGATGACTACGAAGGAATCCGGGCTCTCTCGCAGAGCGGCAGTACGCAGTCCGTGAATGATTTTCTCGCCTTTACCAAGGTCTTCAAGGAGAGCTCGGATCAACAGCTCAGTGATATGGCAGACCGTTCTATCCGGAGAGCTGACAGCTATACCGTTGCGGCCTTCGGCATTAGCGCCTTTTTGTTGCTGTTCTTTACCTTAATGATCTGGCGGGGGCTAAAAATTGTGATTGATCCGATTGTCCGGCTGGAGGAGGCTACCCATTCACTTGCTGCAGGTGAGGCGGTTCTGCTCGGCAAACTGCATAAGCAGGATGAGATTGGCCGCTTGTATGAGGCATTCCTGAACATGGTCCACAGCATTCAGGACAAGGAAGAAGAGCTGACGATGCAGAACGAAGAGCTGCATGCCCAGCAGGATGAGCTTGAGGACCAGCAGTTCAAGCTGGAGCGATCTTTAAGCGAAATTGAAAGCATGATGAAGGCACTCGATCAGACCTCGGCTGTCGGCATTCTGTCGGATAAAGGGCTGTTCACTTATGCGAATGACAACCTTAGCAGCTATACAGGCTACAGAAATTCCGAGATTATAGGCTACCCATTCCGGCTGTTTGAACTGCTGAATATCACTTTCTCCCAGCTTGAACAGATTATCAGTAAATTATCGACTGGCGGAAACTGGAGCGGGGAAATAGAAGTCCAGGTAAAGGATAGCACCGGAACCATATGGCTTCATATGACGGTCATGCCTTATTTGAACGATGAGGGCAAGGTCTACCAGTATATCCTCATCGCGAACAATATCACCTCCCTGAAAAGTGTGCAGCAGCAGCTGGCGGTTACCCTCCAGAATGCGGAGCAGACTACCTTCATGCTGGAGCGCTATAACCGGTTGAATCATGAGCTTACCTACACGCTGGATAAACAGGAATTTGCCGAGAAATTCAGCGGCTTCATGAATCAGATCTATGGCTTTGATTCCAGTCTGTTTCTGCTTGTCCAGGATAATATCACCGTTGTCAAAGGCGTGCCGCAAGCGAATGTGGAGCGGTACCTCGATCATAACCATTCTGAAATTCTGTACCGGCTGGGAGAGGAGCAATCCTATATTATCCAAAGAGTTGGCTCGCCGCGGGAACAGGGCATCTCTCCTGACGAAGTCTACTGTTATGATTACTACACTTCGGTTGTGGGCAGCAGCAATGAGATTCTGGCGGTCTTCTGCGGCAGCCGGATCGGCCGTACCTTCACCGAGGAAGAGCTCAGCGAGATCCAGGGACTGATGAGCCGGGTGGCGCTGGCGATCGAGCGGATCATGATGTACGAGGAAATCGAACATGGGCGCAAGCTGAACCGGGATATCGTGAACAATGTAAATGAGGGTATCCAGTTCGTCAATACCGAAGGTGTGATGCAGCATATCAACAAGGCGCTCAGTGAGCTCTTCCGTTATAGCGATTGGACCGAGGGTTCGCTGGTCCCTGCGGAGGATTGGCTGGAGGCATTCACCGGCAAGTCCAATGAATCTGCAGAACTGAGACAATTCTATGAGCATGCGATGTCCGAATCGGCCATGGATTCCAGCACGATGAAATATTCACTGGGCACCGAGGAGATTCAGCATGTCGATGTCTATGCCATTCCGGTTCTCCGCCGTGAAGACCGGATCGGTACGTTGTTCGTACACCGCGATATCACACGTGAATATGAGCTTGACCTGATGAAATCCGAGCTGGTCAGCACGGTTAGCCATGAACTGCGGACTCCGCTGTCCAGTGTTCTCGGCTTTACAGAGCTGCTGCTGTCCAAAACCATGAAGCCGGAGAAGCAGCTGAAATATCTGGAGACGATTCACAAGGAAGCGAAACGTCTGACCGAGCTGATTAATGACTTTCTGGATCTGCAGCGAATGGAATCGGGAACACAGCAGTATAATGTCGAACCGGCACACCTGAGTGAAATTGTGCTCGGCGTTATTGACCAATATAAGCTCAGCAGTACTCATCATATCCTTTTGGAGGACGACGCAGTGCTTGATGAGGTGACTGTTGACAAGGACAAGATCGTTCAGGTGCTTACCAACCTGCTGAGCAATGCCATCAAATTCTCGCCGGGAAGCCATGAAGTCAAGGTGCTGCTCCACAATGAGCCGAACCGGATTATCGTGCGGGTCCAGGATCAGGGGCTGGGTATTCCCAAGAATCAGATTGGCCAGCTGTTCCAGAAATTCAGAAGAGTGGATAACAGCGCGTCCAAGCGGATCGGCGGAACCGGACTGGGGCTTGCGATCTGTAAGGAAATTATTGAAAAGCACAAAGGGACCATCGGTATCGAGTCAGTGGAGGGTGAAGGCACTTCTGTTTGGTTCAGCTTGCCTATGGAATTTGCAGAAGACAGCAGGTATGTGGAGGAGACCGCCAAGTGGGGCGCGGATAAGGAACAGAAGCCCAATGTAATGATCGTTGAAGATGATTACAGCCTGTCCCTGCTGCTCTCCGAAGAGCTGAAGGGCAAGGGTTTCCGGGTCACCCATCATTACCATCCGCAAAAAGCATTCGACCAGGCGCTGAGATCATCTTTTGTGGCTATTGTCGTAGATCTGATGCTGGGTGTGGAGCTGGACGGGTGGGATCTGATCCGTATGCTCAAAAATGATCCCCGGACCGAACAGGTGCCGATTGTGATCTCCTCGGCGCTGGACAAGACGGATAAGAATATGCTTGAGAACGTGAAGACATATCTGACGAAGCCGTATCCGCCGGGAGAGCTGTCCAATACACTGCAGGAAATTGTTGAGATTCAGCTGAAGTCGGGAGAAGTCCTCTTTCCGGATAATGACTGCTAATATGGCTTGCCTTACAGTAGACTCTAAGGTATATAGTGATCTTGCAGCAGACAACCAATCAGGAATGCAAGGGAGGAAATGCGAGTGAAATACAGTTATTTGGGAAAATCCGGTTTAAAGGTCAGCCAACTATGTCTGGGCACCATGAATTTCGGTCCGGAAACCGAGGAAAAGGAAGCCTTCAGAATTATGGATGCTGCCTTGGATGCGGGCATCAACTTTTTTGATACAGCCAATGTGTACGGCGGCAATGACCGGCGCGGCTGGACGGAAGAAATTATCGGCCGATGGTTTCAGCAGGGAGGCGGCCGGCGCGAGAAGGTTGTTCTGGCTACCAAAGTCTACGGTGACATGTTCGACGAGCAGGACGGTCCCAATTCAGGTGCGGGTTTGTCAGCATACAAGATCAGACGTCATTTCGAAGGCTCACTGAAACGTCTGCAGACGGATCACATTGAACTGTATCAAATGCATCATATCGACCGGAATGTCTCGTGGGACGAGCTGTGGGGCGCATTTGAAATTCTGGTCTCCCAGGGCAAAGCTGATTACATCGGGTCCAGCAACTTTGCGGGCTGGCATATTGCCGCTGCCCAGGCAAAGGCCAAAGAACGCCATTTCCTGGGGCTTGTCTCCGAGCAGCATCTGTACAACCTGCTGGAGCGGACGCCGGAGCTGGAGGTCCTTCCGGCCTCCCAGGAGCTGGGTTTGGGAGTGATCCCATGGAGTCCTCTGGCTGGAGGCCTGCTTGGACGCAATGCGCTGTCCAAAAGTGGTGTGCGTAGTGCCCGTTCGGCCAAGCTGGAGAAGCACCGGAGCCAGCTGGAGCAATTCTCCGCGCTCTGTAAGGAGCTAGGGGAGCATGAAGATCAAGTGGCGCTGGCCTGGGTGCTGGCTAATCCTGCCGTTACCGCACCGATTATCGGGCCACGGACGATTGAACAGTTCGAAGACTCGCTGAGAGTCACCGAGATCGTGCTCGATGCAGATACGCTGAAGAAGCTGGACGAGATTTTCCCGGGACCGGGCCGTCCGGCACCGGAAGCCTACGCCTGGTAAATACTCCGGCGGAAATCAATATAGTATAACGGGCGCAGGAGCTGGACAGCGCGGGAGCATCCTTTGGGATATTCCCGCGTTTTTTTATTTTTCTCGCTAAGGCAGCGCTGTCCTTAAAAATAGCGGGTGTAGCCGTTTCTACTTGTTGGGCGCAGTAATCACCGGGCTTCGCCTCAAAGTCCAGATTGTTTTTACGGAGGCTGGCAAGGATGAATTCAGGGTCTTCCTGTGATAAGCTGAACAGTAAGAATGAACAGTATCGCTATTTTTGCCGAGTGCAGAGGGGGTGGCCATTACGCTTTTTTACTTAATATCCATATTGGTCGTTATAGCGGATCAGGCCGCCAAGTGGGCAGTACGCTCCAAGATGCAGCTGGGGGAAACCATTCCTGTGTGGAGCGGGCACCTGCAGTTTACGTATTACGAGAACAGTGGTGCAGCGTTCAGCTCTTTTCAGGGGTTCGGCCCGTATTTCGCCATTGTTGCGGCAGCGTTTGTTGTTGCGGTGTTCTATTACAGACGAAAGGGAGAACTGAGGGGACCTTTACTGGAAGCGGCGAGCGGTTTTTTGGTAGGCGGGGCAATCGGCAACGCCATTGATCGTGTCATTTACCATCAAGTAACGGATTTTCTGGTCTTTGGCAGCCGCGGCGGCATTCTTAATCTTGCGGACTTGGCGATCAACGCCGGAGGGCTGCTGGTTTTGGTACATCTGCTCAAGAAACCGCTGAAGCGTTTTTCTTTAAAAAGGTAAGACCTTCGGGCTGAATGTCCTTGGAATGACTATCCGGCATATCATTAGGCAGGTTTTGTGAAATTCTTGCTGCTTAATCGATAATGAAGTATCATTTTATCTAATAGAAGTTATCATAAAATGTAATGAAGCTGGTTAAATCAGAGCTTTTTACTCTGATTTAAGCGGCTTTTGTGCGTTTTATTGAATTTATTGGTTGCGCAGTTTGAATTTGGCAGCTTAGCGGCTCGTTGATCGTTTCATATAATTGTGATAGCCTGAATTTATGTTGTTAAGAGGGAAGCAGATTTCATGCGAGGAGAGGTCGATAGTGTTGCAATTACATGTTACGAACAGTCCTTTTAACGAGGAACAGGTTGATCTTCTAAACCGCCTTCTGCCGTCACTGACGCAGACCCAGCAGATTTGGCTCGGCGGCTATATATCCGCAATAACACTGCAGGGCATATCCGTTGACTCCACTACTGCGCCGGCTGTGCCTGCAACATCCGTTCCGGGTGCTGCAATTGCTTCAGCAGCATCAGCTGCGATTGCCCAGCCGTCCTTTTCCCGCGATATCACTGTACTCTTCGGATCGCAGACCGGCAATTGCCAGCGTCTCGCCTCCAGCCTGTCAGGCAAGCTGAAGGAGCAGGGTTTCGAGGTCACCGTATCTGCAATGAACAGCTTTAAGCCGAATGCACTGAAGAAGGTGGAGAACCTGCTGATTCTGGTCAGCACTCATGGTGAAGGTGAACCGCCGGATAATGCGCGTTCGCTTCACGAATTTCTCTATAGCAAAAGAGCGCCCCAATTGAATCATTTACGGTATTCGGTGCTGGCACTCGGGGATACCTCTTATGAATACTTCTGCCAGACGGGCAAGGATTTCGATCAGAAGCTGGAAGAGCTGGGCGGCCAGCGTCTAAGCCCTCGTGCAGATTGCGATCTGGACTATGACGAGCCGGTCGCTGATTGGATGGAACAAGTGATTACCGCCCTTAACGGTGCCCAGAGTGCCCCCGCTATTGCTGAAGAGGCCGTACTTGCTGCCGAACACGCGGAATCGCTGCAATCGGCATACTCCCGCAATCATCCTTTTCAGGCAGAGGTACTGGAGAATCTGAATCTGAACGGACGCGGCTCAGACCGTGAAACCCGCCATCTGGAGCTGTCGCTGGCAGGTTCTAACATGACCTTCGAACCTGGTGACTCGCTGGGAGTCTATCCCGAGAATCATCCCCGGCTGGTAGAAGAGATTATTGCCGCTATGGGCTGGAACTCCGGGGAAACCGTTCCCCTGAACAAAAAAGGTGAAGAGGGCACCCTTCATGAAGCGCTTCTCCGCCATTATGAAATAACTGTCCTTACCAAACCGCTGCTGGAGCAGGCAGCGAAGCTGTCAGCGGCTCCCGCGCTGCATGAACTGCTGCTGCCGGACCGTTCCAAGCAGCTGAAAGAATATATCCAGGGTCGCGATCTACTCGACCTGATTCAAGATTTCGCGCCATGGGGAGTACCCGCCCGCAGCTTCGTCACCATACTGCGCAAGCTGCCGGCAAGACTATACTCCATCGCCAGCAGCTATAATGCCAATCCTGAAGAGGTTCACTTCACCGTGCGGGCGGTACGGTATGAGTCCCATGGACGTGAACGCTATGGTGTCTGCTCGGTTCACTGCGCAGAGCGTGTACAGCCAGGTGACACATTGCCGATATACATCCAGAACAATCCGAATTTCAAGCTTCCGGCAAATCCCGATGTGCCAGTGATCATGATCGGACCCGGTACGGGAGTCGCGCCATTCCGCTCGTTCCTGGAAGAACGTGAGGAGCAAGGTGCAGAAGGCAAGACATGGCTGTTCTACGGAGACCGTCATTTTGTGACGGACTTCCTCTACCAGACAGACTGGCAGCGGATGCTGAAGGACGGCGTGCTGAATAAGCTGGATGTGGCCTTTTCCCGGGATACAGAAGAGAAAGTCTATGTGCAGCACCGCATTTTGGAGCATAGTCAAGAGCTCTATGCCTGGCTGCAGGATGGTGCCCATGTCTATGTCTGCGGGGATGAAAAGCATATGGCCCACGATGTGCACGCAGCGCTGATCAGCGTTATTCAGGAGGAAGGCGGACTAAGCCCCGAAGCAGCAGCCGCCTATCTGGACAATCTGCAGCAGGAGCAGCGTTACCAGCGCGATGTGTACTAAACCTTAACAAACAGTGAATGCGGGAGGAGACTTGCAGCAATGGCGAATAATGAATCAGTGGTGAAGCCCATCGGCGGCCCGCCTAGTGATGTAGAACATATTAAGCTTGAGAGCAATTACCTGCGGGGAGCCCTTGTGGAGACGTTGAAGAACCCGATCACCGGGGGGCTGCCGGAGGATGATAACCGGTTGCTGAAGTTCCACGGCAGCTACATGCAGGATGACCGGGATTTGCGCAGTGAACGGGAACGCTCGAAGCTGGAGCCGGCCTTTCAGTTCATGTTGCGTGTAGTTGCACCGGGTGGTGTGGCTACTCCGGCACAATGGCTGGTTATGGATGAATTGGCACATAAATATGGCAATGGTACCTTACGGCTGACGACAAGACAGGCGTTTCAAATGCACGGAGTGCTCAAATGGAATTTGAAAAAGACCATCAAGACCATCAACGATACGCTGATGACGACCCTCGCTGCTTGCGGTGACGTTAACCGCAATGTGATGAGCGGTCCCAATCCGTACCAGTCCGAGGTTCATGGCGAGGTCTATGAGTGGGCACGCAAGATCAGTGATCATTTGGCACCGCGTACCCCTGCCTACCATGAAATTTGGCTGGACGGTGAAAAGGTAGTGGACAGCAAAGACGGAGCAGAGGTCGAACCGATCTACGGCCCGGTCTATCTGCCCCGCAAGTTCAAAATCGGCATCGCGGTCCCTCCATCCAATGATGTGGATGTATTCTCCCAGGACCTTGGCTTTATCGCAATTCTGGAAAATGGCAAGCTGGCAGGATTCGACGTTACGGTTGGCGGCGGTATGGGGATGACTCATGGGGATACAAGCACGTATCCGCAGCTTGGACGGGTGATAGGCTTCTGCCGGCCGGAGCAAATGATTGATCTGGCGGAGAAAACCGTTACGATCCAGCGCGACTTCGGTAACCGGTCGGTCCGTAAAAATGCCCGTTTCAAATACACCATTGACCGCCATGGTCTGGAGTGGTTTACCGGTGAATTGCAGAACCGCTTAGGCTGGGAGCTTGAACCGGCAAGGGGCTTTCACTTCGACCATAACGGCGACCGTTACGGCTGGGTGAAAGGTGTGAACGGCAGATGGAACCTGACGCTGTATATCCAGAGTGGACGGATTCATGACACGGAGAGCAGCAAGCTCATGACAGGCCTGCGGGAAATCGCCAAAATCCATGACGGAGACTTCCGGCTGACCCCCAATCAGAATCTGATTATAGGCAATGTCAGCAGTTCGAAGAAACGCAAGGTTACCGAACTCGCCAAGCAGTATGGATTGACAGAGGGTGCGCATCATTCGGCTCTGCGGCGCAGCTCGATGTCCTGTGTAGCGCTGCCGACCTGCGGACTGGCCATGGCCGAGGCGGAACGTTATTTGCCGCTGCTGCTGGATAAGCTGGAGCTGATCATCGATGAAGCTGGACTTCGGGATGAAGAAATTGTGATCCGCATGACGGGCTGCCCGAATGGCTGCGCCAGACCGGCGCTAGGTGAGATCTCGTTCATCGGTAAGGCTCCGGGCAGATATAATATGTATCTGGGAGCAGGTTTTACCGGCGACCGTCTCAATAAGCTGTATAAGGAAAATATCGATGAACAGGAAATTCTGGCAACACTTGAACCCATCATCCATCACTACGCCAGGGAGCGCCAAAGCGGCGAGCACTTTGGGGATTTTGTAATCCGCAGCGGATACGTCAAGGCGGTTACCTCTGGACTTCATTTCCACGACTGATTCATAAACTTAACGAACCCGTTTCCTTCCTTAAGGAGGCAGGGTTCGTTTCTTTTTGAAAATATAAGAATTTATATGCTTCACGCATTAAATTATCCTTCTATTGCCGTTTCTGCTTATGAATTCAGATTAAATTTGGATTTTTGGCGAATATCTTTCATAATATAGAGAAGAACGACCAAACCATAACCAAGAGCCATTATTGTAAGTAATGTGTTCTGTACAGAAGAGGCGAAACGAATGATCATCATGAAAACGATGGAAGAGATCGAAAAAATGCGGGCAGCCGGCAAAATTCTTGCGGAATGCCACCGGCAAATCGCTCAAATCATTAAGCCCGGAATTACAACCTGGGAAATTGACCAATTTGCAGAGAAATTCATTCTCTCCCAAGGAGCTACCCCGGAGCAAAAAGGCTATCACGGCTATCCTTACGCGACCTGCGCATCTGTAAATGATGTGATCTGCCACGGATTTCCGAAGCATGAGGAGCTGAAAGACGGCGACATCGTAACCATTGATATGGTTGTGAACCTGAATGGCTGGCTGGCAGATTCGGCTTGGTCCTATGCCATCGGCAATATTAGCGAACAGGCGGAGAAACTGCTGAATACGACCAAAGAGTCTTTGTTCAAAGGTATCGAGCAAGCGGTCGCCGGCAACCGGATTGGGGATGTTGCCCATGCGATACAGGTCTATGCCGAGTCGAACGGCTTCTCAGTTGTACGTGATTTCATCGGTCACGGTATTGGCTCCGAAATGCATGAAGCACCTGAGGTACCTCACTATGGACCCGCAGGGAAAGGACCAAGACTCAAAGAAGGCATGGTATTTACCATTGAGCCGATGCTGAATACCGGAAGCTACCGCACTAAGGTAGATGCGGACGGGTGGACTGCCCGCACGATCGATGGAGGACTGTCAGCCCAGTATGAGCATACACTGGCCATCACTCCACAGGGCACCATTATCCTGACTGAGCTGTAAACCGTTGTACCCGAACCCCGGGCGATTCCCTTCTCATAAGGGAACGTCCGGGGTTTTTACTATAATTAGCACTACCTGGAGAGTATAGAATACATATCCTGATGGAAGCGGTGATCTGGAATTAGGGAGACTTAGGCTTCGGCTAATCCGCTCAAGATTACAATGGGCTTATTAAGGGTACAAATGGGTATTCTGTGCGACACACATTCATTACAGGAGGTTCAAATATGAAACAACCGATCAGCAGCTCCAAGACGGCTATCCTGGGGATTGGGACGGCATTGCCGGTCCACTCCATCTCACAGACAGACGTTGCCGATTTGATTGCTTCGTCCCTGCAGGACAGTGTTATGTGCGGATTTAACCGGCAAGTACCTAAAGGGGGAGGTAAGCTACGCCGAATGGCAAAGTGAATATTCGAAGAGCGCGGAACGTGAATTTACACAGCTGCTTAGGAGAGCAAGGAGGATCCAGAGGCTGGCTTTTGCCAAAACCAACCGTCTGTACCCGGGCATCGCACGGATTTTCCCCGGTTTGGTCTCTTATCTGGTAAAAGCTACAAGGTTATCTGAAGCGGATATTCTTCGTAAATAGAACAAGGGCACTGGAATACAAACTTATCAGAAAATATGCTGGCATTCGTGTTTTTATTATTTTTTTTGACACGGATCGAGCTTCTGATAGGTTTTTTTGTTGTGTGTGTGTCGGAATTCACGGCTGAATGAAAATGTAATGCATATAATGGTAAGGTTTCAAAGCTGAATCAGAATAGAGGACGAAGAATGGCAGTAGATAAACATTGCAAAAATCTGCACAAGGTACCCAGCCCCGAGCAGTGCATGGACCATTATGGCTGCATTTATGAAAACAACCATCTGATTACTTTGCTGGTGGATCCGGCAGACGGATCGATTACTGATGCCAACAGGGCAGCCTGTGAATTCTACGGATACCCTATCCGCATCTTTCGGAAACTTCATATTACGGATCTGCAGGCCGACCCGTATGCCGGATTAGAGGATTTTATTGCAAAAGGAATGCCCGGCGATAACAATGGGGCTAACAGGGTCTTTATGGACAGGCATCTGCTTGCGGGGGGGCAGGTTATTGATGTAGAGATCCATACCGGCATGATGTCCATGCTCGGGAGGTCAAGTGTCTACACAGTTGTTCATGACGTCAGCGAGCGGGTCCGCTCGGAACAGCGGCTTCGTGAGAGTGAAGAGAGATATAGGGATCTGGTTGAGCTCTGTCCTGAAGCTATCATGGTCTACAGCGGAGGCACCATCCTGTTTGCCAACAAACAAACAGAAAAAATGTTCGGTAAAAAGAAACAGGAGCTGATCGGACAAAGAATTGAATCTTTTTTTAACGAGCAATACATAAAGAGCGCCAAATATAACAAGCTTATGACCTGGGGTTCAATCGCCAAAGAGAGATTTCGCTTCGAACAGCGCTTCATCCGGCACGACAGCCGCGTTTTTGATGTGGAGATCTCAGGTGTGCCGATTATCTATGAGGAAGAAAAGGCGCTGCAGCTGGTGCTGAGGGACATCACGGAGAGCAAAAAGGAAGTGGAGCGGGCAGTCAAGCTGCAGGATCACCGGCATGCTGTAGTTTTTCCGCTGGAGGACAAGGCGGAACTGGAGAAGCTGTATATTCCGGCCCGGACGCTGAGCGGCGATTTCTTCATTTTTCATAAGATTGATGAGGAAAGGGTAGTTGGAATGATTGGTGATGTTACGGGCAAGGGAATCACCGCCGCACTGAACATCTCTGCCCTTCGGGTGTTGTTTGCGGATTGTATGGAGGTTACTGATGATCCGCTGCAGGTGATGAAGGAATTGAACCAGAAAGCAATACTGCATCTGGGCGAGGATTATATTGCGGGCTGCTGCTTTTGTCTGGATTTTGGAACCGGCTTGCTGAAGGTAGCAGGTGCTGGGATCAATGAATTCATCCATGTGCCGAAGGACCGGGAAGGCAAGTGCATTACCGTCAAAGGCGCGCCGTTAGGCATGTTCGGAGACAGTGAATTTGAGGAGAAATGCATATCCTTTCAATCTGGAGACCGTTTTTGCTTTTACAGCGACGGGATGGAGCTTCTCTTTGACAGCCAGGAACTGAGCGGCAGCTATGAATATCTGACGGACCGGATTGCGGGAGCTTCATTACAGGATGACTGCACCTGGCTTAGCCTATCTATTAAGTGAATGAAGGAGCGGATTATGAGAGCTGTTCAGAAGGAAATTAGAATCCATGGTTTGGAGCAGCATCAGCGAATTATTGACGGAATTATCGAAGAGCTTCATTTGGAGGCTTGTGCGTTTGACATTCGGCTGATTCTGATCGAAGCCATTACCAATGCTTATTACCATGGTAATCATAGCGATGCTACCAAGCCGATTATTATCAGGTATCTGCTGAGCGGCGAGCAGCTTGAACTTCAGGTGGAAGACTCCGGGGAAGGAGCAGGCACAGTGGTATTCCCGGACATGATCAGCAGTGACGAGCTGCTTGATGAAGGCGGAAGAGGTCTGTACCTGATCCGCTGCTTCTCCGATCAAGTGGACATGATTCACAACACGATGTACATCAGTAAATGCGTAAATCCCTCGTAGACAGAAGAAGGAGAGAGTCCCGTGAAGTTAAGTCTAAAAGTTAAAATGAGTATTCTGCTGTTTTTGATTATTAGTGTGCCTTTGTCCATTTCGGGTATCATTTCGTATAATCAAGCCTCTACCGCGCTGCAAAAAACGATCGAAGAGCAATTGCGCGATACCACTGCCTCAGTTGCCCAATCTGTCGATTCGGAGCTAACAGCCGTAAGTAATTATCTTGGGATTGCCGGTCAAAATGATACGCTGGCAAGCTTTGCGGGTAATCCGGCAGGCAAGACGGCGAAAAGCCTGGCATATTCTTATATCTCCGGTTTACAAAAGGATCAAGCGAAGCTGCTGGAATCTATCGTCATAGCCGGCAATGACGGACAGGTATTGCTGACCAGCAGTTCTGTGAATCCGAATCTTAGTGTTCAGGACCGGGATTATTTCAAACAAGCCCTGCAGGGAAAAGAAAGTGTGAGCGAAGTTCTCGTCTCTGAAGAAAGCGGTCATAATATTGTGGCTATTGCCCGCCCGCTGGAGCAGAATGGACAAATTACAGGGGTGCTGATCGGAACTGTTCTGTTCGATAACCTTACCGCTCCAGTAGCCAAGGTCAAGGTTGGAGACAGCGGATATGGATATATGGTCGACCGCACTGGCCTGATTATATATCATCCCAAGAAGGAGAAGATTCTGAAAGAGACGCTTGACGGGAACAGTAATAAGGAACTTAATGCAATCTTTCAGGTTATGAAAAACGGCAAGGCTGCTGACGGATTCTACACCTATGAAGGTGTTCATAAGTATGTAACCTTTCAGCCTGCCGGAAACTGGATAGTGGCCACTACTGCCAATGTTCAGGACTACATGGCTCCAGCGATTAATATCCGCAGCATGACAATAATTATCACTTTAGCCTGTATAGTGATCGCCCTGCTTGTGGCTTATTTTTTCACCACCCGCAGCATTGTCAATCCGATTATCAGGCTGGAGAAGGCAATGTCTCTTGCAGGAGAAGGCGACCTGACTGTCCATACTTCTATCCGCACAGGAGATGAGCTGCAGGAGCTGAGTGAGGCATTCAATACGATGATTGACAAACAGGATGCCATCATTGAGAAAGTAAGGGCAGGTTCGATCTCCTTAACTTCCATGTCCCAAGAAATGGCGGCCTCTTCGGAGGAGATTAGCGCATCGATTCAGGAAATCAGCTCGAGTACTCAGGAGATTGCCGCCGGCGCAGAGAATAACAATCAGTCCGTAATCAACGCCTCCCAGGTGCTGGTTCAGCTCTCCAGTCTGGTGCAGCTGGCTCAGAGTAAGGCGTCTGCTACTTCCGGTAATGCGGATCTGACTAATCAGGCGGCCCAGCGCGGAAGAAAACAGGTGATGAATACGGTCGAAGCCATGAACATTATCAGCAACAGCACACAAGAAACCGAAGATCAGCTACAGGAGGTGAGTGAACTCTCAGGCAAGGTGTCGTCAATTATTGGTACGATCAATGCTATCGCCGGTCAAACCAACCTGCTGGCCCTGAATGCAGCCATAGAAGCTGCCAGAGCCGGTGAGGACGGCAGGGGCTTCAGTGTGGTAGCTGAAGAAGTGCGGAAGCTCGCCGATGAAACCCACAGGCAGGCCAGTGAAATTTCTGTTCTGGTGAATGATATGGTCACACGGATTACCCAGGCAGTAGCCTCCATGAGAGGAGCTTCGGAGGCGGTTGAAGGCGGTGTTCGCGAAGTGACTGAGACGGATCACGTTTTCGTGCATATTATCAATTCCGTGGAGCTTATTACGGACAGTGTCCGCGAGATTCTGGATATTACCCGGGACGAGGTAGCAACCTCAGATCAGATTATCAAACTGATTGATTCGATGGGGACCATTTCGGAAGTGGCGGCAATCAATAGTGAGAACGTATCAAGTGCTACAGAAGAACAGGCGGCAACGGTCACAAACTTTGCGGCTTCTGCCCAGGAAGTAAGTGCCATGGCGTATGAACTGGAAACGCTCGTAGAGAAATTTATAATCAGGGGTGAATAGCTTGAGCGAGATTACAATCAAAATGCCGGAGATGTTCTCCGTGGAAGAAGCCAGCGACTTCAGAGAAAAGGTTAAGGAATATATTGATAAGGGGACTTACAGCTTTGTTCTTGATTTCAGTACATGCGCCTTTATCGACAGCACCGGGCTTGGAGTGATCGTCAGCTCCTACAAGAAATGTGTGGAGAACGGCGGTACAATCAAGCTTCAGTCGCTGAATGCCAATGTACGGAAGATATTCGAACTCACCCGTCTGACCCATGTATTTGAGATTCTCTAACATAAGCTATTCACACAAACAGCGGCTATGCCGTCCCACCCGGGACTGCACAGCCGCTGTTTGTGTATACTGGCGTACATGAAGGTCTGCTAATCGGTAATGTTCCGGGTGTAATATTCAATAATGTCCTTCCGGCGGATAATGCCCAGGAAGATGCCCTTGTCATCGACAACCGGAACAAAATTCTGATCCGCAGCCAGCGTCAGCATATCCTCCATCTGAGCGTGAATCCCGACACTTTCGTTGTGAACATGACGCTGAATATCGCCTACGGTCACATCCCGCATGTTCTCAAAGCTTAATCCTGCCGTATCCTTCAACTTCCACAGCAAGTCCCCTTCGGACAAGGTTCCCACATATTTACCTTCTTCATCAATAATGGGGATGGCAGAATAATAATGATTCTCCAATTGTACCAGGGCCTCCAGCATGGTCATGGAGGAGGTAATAAACGATACCTGGTCCTTGGGCAGCAAAAAAGCAGATATTTCCATTGATGTAGGCTCCTTTACAGCGGAATTTGCCGATAACGGTATTCTTATTAAAACACAGATTGGGATGAAAGCGCATAAAAAAATGGTATTGCCGGTGCTTTAATCTGCATGAAAAAAGGATACAGCATCTCAAAAATCGCTCAGAGATCTATATCCTTAACAGTATTTGGATGACTGGGGTGAGAAGTTAAGCGTGGTCGCCGCTTTGGCCGCCATCATGACTTAACTGCCAGATGATCCCGAATTTGTCCTTGAGACTGCCGTAACATTTGCTCCAGAAGGTCTCCTGCAGTTCCATAATAACAGTACCGCCTTCTTTGAGCTTATCGTACCATGCTTTGATTTTACCGGTATCGGCATTCATCAGCGTGAGATTAATGTTATTTCCTTCTGTATAAGGCATGCCGGGAAAGACATCCGAGAACATCACTTGACTTCCGTCAATGAATAGCATAGCGTGCATTACCAGATCCTTGGCTTCCTCGGGAAGAGGGTGGGAAGGGTCCGGAGGTGCCTCTCCAAAAGTCATGATCTGCGGAGGCTCCGTACCAAACACATCTGCATAAAACTCTACAGCTTCACGGGCGTTTCCGTTAAAATTGAAGTATACATTAATCGCCACAGGCTTCACTCCTCAAAAGTGGTTAATGTAAAGCGAACGCTTTATTTTCACATTGTATCATGTACTTGTCCATTTAGAAATATACGGTGCTATCAGGGAGGAACTCATGAATATTTACGGATGTGATTTCAGCGGGGCCAAGAATCCGGAGGGGAAAATATTCATTGCCCGGGGCCAGCTGGCAGGCCATACGTTGACGATTGAACGGGTGACCGGCTGTGAGGATCGTCTGGATCTGGCGCATTACATCAAAGAGAGCAAGGCTCCATGGGGTATGGACTTTCCATTTTCCATCCCGGAGTATTATTTGCAGAACCAGTATGATTCTTCGTGGAGAAATTTTGTGGCAGGGGCTTATGAGGACAGCCGAGAGGTGTTCAGGGACAGGTTCGGTGTTATCCATAGCGGCAAGAACAACCGGGATTTGCGGTTTACAGACATAGCTCTCCAAGCTAAAAGCCCGGTTTCCTCGACTCCCATAGCGATGCATGGCATGTTATTTGGCGGCCGCAAGCTGCTCCATCATCTTCAGCACGATGTCTGTGTCTATCCATTCGACCCCTTACAGAAGACGCTATCAAGATTATACGAAGTCTACCCAAGCCATGGATGGAAATCCTTAGGCCTAAAAAGCAGCGAGCCCGGCGCTTTCCAGGAGTTGCAAGCGGTCTTTAAGGCAAACGTAGATGTCGGGTTTGATGTTACTGTGTCCAGGGAAGCTATGCAAGGGGCGCTTACCGCAGGTACGAAGCCTAATCTCCATGCTATGGACGCGGTGATGGCTTGTATCGAGATGGGCTATTGCCTTTGGAAATACAACCTGGAAGAGGATTGGGAGCAGCGTCCGGCCTTTGCCGCGGGAAAAGAGTGGGAGCAAAGGTCGCTGGAAGGACTTGCCGTGAGATTACGTTGATCAGAGGGCTGGCAGAAGAGTCTTTGGGCTGCATAACCATAACCTGCCTTGCGGATGATCTGTAATAATCAGCTATGGGTGCCTTTCTATCTTCAGATGGACACCTGCGGGTGGTTTCAATATACTGGAGGAAAGTATTGGGACTGATGTGTTGACCTGAGGCAAAGGAGGATGGAATCGTGAATACGGACATCGCGGGCCGAAGACTGGCTAATCAGTTTATTCGCAGCTCTGCCTCTATGAAGCCGGAGGAGGTTGTCCGGAGATTAGGGGCTCTGCAGGCCCAGGATTATCTGCAGGCTGTGTGGGCGATTGGCCTCCGGACGCCTTCCGCCACGCTGGCCCAGGTTGAACGGGCAGTAGCGGAGCGAAAGATTGCGTTAACCTGGACGCTGCGGGGAACGATTCATTTCGTGCCGCCGGAGGATGTGAAATGGCTGCTGCAGCTATGTGCTCCGCGTCTCTTAAGGCAGGCTGTGCGGAGAATGGAGCAGCTGGAGCTGGATGAGAAGACCCTGGGACATGCCAGAAAAATCATCTATAAAGCACTCAAGAATGGCGGAAGTATACGGCGTCCGGATATGCTTGAGCTGCTTGAGTCAGAAGGTATCCGCACCGGCGGGCAGCGCGGTTATCATATTTTGTGGCATAGCGCTTATAGTGGGCTGATCTGCTTTGGTCCGCGCAGTGGCAAACAGCAAACCTTTGTGCTGCTCGACCAGTGGGTGGAGCATTCCCGGGAACTGTCCTTCGAGGAATCGCTCTCCGAGCTGGCCTTGCGCTATTTTACAGCTCATGGACCGGCTACCGTACAAGATTTTGCCTGGTGGGCCGGATTAACGCTAACAGAAGCCAGAGCCGGGCTGGACGCGGTGAAGAGCAAACTTGAGACCGATGTATTCTCAGGCACTGAGTACTGGAGTCCAGCTTCATCCGGAGGACACATGCCAGCAACCTCTGAGGTTCATTTGCTTCCCGGCTTCGATGAATATATTCTCGGCTATAGCGACCGCAGTGCTGTGCTTGAGCCTGAGACCGCCCCGCTTATCGTACCGGGTAATAATGGTGTGTTTTTACCGACGATTGCCGCAGGCGGGCAGATCATCGGTACATGGAAACGAACCGTCAAGACCAAAGGGGTTGACCTGAAATTCAGTCCCTTTACCAAGCTGGCACAGGACCATGAAGAGAGGCTGATGTTGGCCGCTGAGCGGTATGCTGCTTTTCTTGGACTTCCTGTCCTTACAATAATGAGATAGAGGTGTAGTGATGAGTGAATTTAGCGAAAGCTATCATCTGCGTTCGTCAGACCGGGAAGATGTTGTGAGGCTGCTCCGGGCTTCCGGAAATACAGGATATGTTTTTCCCGAAACCAACGGCTGGATCACCTTCGTCATTGAGGGCTCTGATTTTGATCTGAACCAGCCGCTGCTTGAACATAATCCTGCGACGCTGGTGCATTACATATACGCCGAGGATCATGGCTTTGAGGTCGGTGTATTTTGGAAGAATGAAGTTGTTTTTGAATTTGAGTGCGATTGGAACGAGGACATTGAGATCCGGAGGTACACCGGCAATCTTGATGTGATTAAAGAACTGGTGCTGCTGCAAGGTAACTCCACTACTGGTATTGAAGAATTATTCAAAGCGGAGAGCATGTTCTCCGATATCACACCTGCCTATGAGCTCGCTGAGCGGATCGGACTGGTTCATTACGCTTGGCTGTCAGCAGATTATGCAGAGACCAACGATACAGAAGTGTATATTCTGCCTGTCAAGTAGAACCAGAAGCAGGACAACCCAATGAAGAGGAAGTGTGGACCTTGGAAGATTACACTTTATTATTGGAACAGCTTTTGCAGCAGGAGCGGAATTTGCAGTTCAGCACATTTACCAATCAGACAGCCATCCGGCTGGGCAATGCCATTGTGGAGAGAGCTGCATCAATGGATAAGCTGATCGTGGTAGACATCCGCAAGAATGGCCAAGTTCTGTTCCATGCCAAAATGAATGACACGGGTCCGAACAACGACCGCTGGATTGCCCGTAAAATAAACACAGCCAACCATTTCGGCCACTGCTCTTACTATATGCATGTATTGTATAAATCATGGAACACCACAATTCAGGACAATGCCTTCGTTGATCCCATGGAGTATGCCGCTGAGGGCGGATGTTTCCCTGTATATATCAGGAACGCAGGTCAGGTCGGAACGATTTCGGTCTCCGGATTATCCGGTGAGGAGGATCATGAGATGATCGTCAGTGTGCTTGAGCCCTTCCTTAAGGCGGAGCAGGATTAATCTATTCCAAAAATGAATTCCAGTATTTCCATACCAAACGGGCGTTCTGCAGCCATATCCCTGGCCGTGTGAGCGCCTTTTGTATGTGTTCTTCCAGGCTGGTACGAAAATGGTGGGAATGGCAATAAACAAAGCAGGAATAATCTGGACTGATATCGAATAGTTTCGTTCATCAACAAAATTCGACTTTTCAATTATAAGAGGGGTTATCGCCATGTTTAAAAAAAATAAAACGTTCTTCCTCATCCTGACTTTTGCTCTGATCTTTCTGCTTCCCTTGATTGGGAGCCTGGTCAAGTGGAAGGGGCTGCCGCCGGGGTATGGTGATTTTCCTGCTCAAAAAGTAGAGGCGGACCCTGGTTTCAGCCTGCTGTACTTTTCCCTGGCCTGTATTGTCGCGCTGCTGATTACATTAATTCTGGTTTTTCCCCGGTGGTTCGGCTTCAAAAAGGTTCAGGAAACTTCCGTACCGAAAGACGGGGCAACTCCTTTTCCTGTCTGGTTCTGGTGGAGCCTGCCAGTGCTTGCCGTCAGCTGGTTCCTGATGTGGGCCCGGGTCAAGCTGTTCATTTCGCTCGAATACTACACTTTTGTACCATTATGGTGGTCGTTCATATTAATTCTGGACGGATTGGTGTATAAAAGAAATAAAGGCGCTTCGATCATTTCGCGCAAACCGCATGTGATGCAACTGCTGGCTGTAGTGTCCTGCTTCAGCTGGTTTGCATTTGAATATCTTAATTTCTTTGTGATTGAGAACTGGTATTATCCGAATAATGAGGTGTTCTCGAACTTTGGCAATGTGTTCTGGTTCTCGCTGTCGTATACGACAGTGCTTCCGGCAATCTTTGAATGGTACCTGCTGCTTAAGACTTTTAGCGCGTTCAGGAACCGCTATCGGAATGGTCCGAAATTCAACGTCTCCCGGATTTTTCTGATCATCTACTATGTGATAGGGCTAATATTGGCTTTTGGGATGGGGTATTATCCATATGTGCTGTTCTGGGTGTTGTGGGTGGCGCTTGTCCCGATGCTCTCCGCAGCAATGGCACTTGTGGGATTCTGGACGCCCTTTACTCCGGTTAAGAACGGAGACTGGTCCAGTGTCATTCTGATTGGGCTTGCCACACTGTTTAACGGATTCTTTTGGGAGTTCTGGAATTTCGGCAGTGAGTGGTTCCATGATTCTATGCCAACCAATCCTAACTACTGGAAGTACTCCGTACCTTATTTGGACAAATTTCATATATTCTCAGAGATGCCCGTCCTGGGGTATTTCGGTTATCTCTTTTTTGGGCTGAACTGCTGGATTATCTGGCTGATTGCTGCCTATATCTTTAAGTTTGATGCGGATATTGAAGTGACGGGAGAACAGAGCTAAAGGTGGAGTGGGTATGGTTGTGTTTGACCGATATGAGGTACTGGAGACGATTTCTGATCAATATATAAAATCCGTATACAGAAGTATCGATTCCGTAACGGGTGAATCGGTCATTCTGAAAGTACTTAAGCCGGAATATGCCGGAACGGAAGCTGTGATGAGGTTCAAGCAGGAGTACAAGCTGCTCAAGGAGCTGAGCGAGAACACGAGCGGTGTCATCAAGCCATACAGGCTGGAGGAGCAGAATAACTCCTACATTATGGTGCTGGAGGATATTCACGGACGTTCGCTCAAAAGAATAATGGCGGAGGATCAGCCGGAGCCAGAGGTACTGATACAGCTGGCGGTTCGGATCGTAGATATTCTGGGGGCGATTCACGAGCGGAATGTCATTCACAAGGATATCAAGCCTTCCAATATCATTTGGAACAGGGATCAGAACATTGTACAAATTATTGATTTCGACCTTGCGGTGAAGCTGTCCAGGGAGAAGCGGGATTTTCAGAACAATGGTGTACTGGAAGGCAGCCTGCTGTATATTTCACCCGAGCAGACCGGCAGGATGAACCGCAATGTGGACTATCGAAGTGATTATTATTCCTTGGGCATAGTCCTCTATGAGATGATGACGGGCAAGAAGCCTTATGATGCGGGAGAGATGCTGGAGCAGATCTACTCCATTATTGCCAAAGAAGCAGTCCCTCCGTATAAGGCAACCGGGGGAAGGGTCTCAAGCAGTCTGTCAGCAGTGATCATGAAGCTAATGGAAAAGTCTTCGGAGGACCGGTACCGCAGCGCATATGGAATCAAAGCGGACTTGAAGAAATGTCTGGCTGGCCAGGAGAACTTCGTAGTCGGTGCAGAGGACCGGCTGAATATCTTTCGGATTCCGCAGCGGTTATATGGACGCGATCAGGAGCTTGGGCGCCTCGTAGAATCGTTCCGTAGAAGTGTCAAGGGCAGTACACAACTGATGCTGGTCACCGGTGAAGCCGGAGTGGGGAAAACTGCACTGGTCCATGAGCTGCACAAGTACATAAGTCAGGAGAAGGGACTTTTTGCAGAAGGAAAGTTCGATCAGTATAACCAGAACATCCCTTACAGTGCCATTATTCAGGCATTCCGGCGGTTAACCAGCCAGTTAATGGATAGTCCTGATGAGAATCACAAGGCCTACCTCAAGGAGACATTAGCCAAAGCTCTCGATGGGAATGGCAATCTGATTGCCGGTCTGATTCCTGAACTGGACACCTGGATTGGCATTCAGCCGGAGATGGAGTTGCTGAATCCGGCTGAAGAAACTAACCGGTTCTATCTTACCTTTGCCAAGTTCATCGAAGGAATTACGCATAACGAGAAACCATTGGTGCTGTTTCTGGATGATGTGCAGTGGGCGGATTATTCCAGTCTGCAGCTGATCGAGAAGCTGCTGCTGGGCCATCAGCTGCAAAAGGTTCTTATTGTCTGCTCTTACCGGCAGAATGAAATTTATGAGGGGCATCCGCTGTTCAGTACGATCTCCGCCATTGAGGTTAGTCATGAGGTTGGAAGCATAATCCTAAATTCCTTATCTGAGGCACAGGTTGGTAGTCTGGTAGCCGATACATTGTTCACTACACCCTCCCGGGTTCAGGAACTTACGGAAGTAATTTATATGCGGACCAAAGGAAATGTCTTTTTTGTAAAAGAAATTCTCAAGGATTTGTACAGGAGTGGGTATTTGTACTTTGACGAGTCGGAAGGATTATGGGCCTGGCAGACTCAGCGGATTGTCAGCTTGCCGGTGAACGAGAGCGTGGTCGATTTCCTGATGCTGAAGCAGCAGGAGCTTCCACAGAATGTGCGGAGAATACTGATGCTTAGCGCAGCGGTGGGTAATGTATTCGATTTTGGAATATTGGCCCTGATTGCTGATGAACCGCTTGAGGTGGTTGCTCATGCCATAGCCACAGCAGTGGAAAATGAGTTTGTTTTACCAGAGGACTACCGGTACGCCCGGATGTCCAGCTTCCTGTCGGCACCGGAAGAAGTGGCATTGCAGAATCTGGATATCCAATTCAAATTTGCGCATGACCGGATTCAGCAGTCGTTTTACCAGATGCTTGACGGCGGGGAACGGGCTGCTCTGCATCTGGCCATCGGCCGTTTGCTGCTTGAGCGCCTGAGTCACGGGGAGATCGAAGGAATTATCGTTGATATTGCCGCACACCTGAATAAAGGGCTGGACAGGCTGTCCGGCAAGGCCGAAGCTGATAAAGTGATCAGGATTAATCTAAGAGCCGCGCGCAAGGCCAAGGCAGCCTTCGGTTATGACTCGGCTTTCCGGTTGCTGGAAGCGAATATCGGGCTGATGGAAGAGTCATCCTGGGAAGAGGACGGGACGTGTGCGGCAGAGATTTACCAGTTATATACGGAATGCGGATATCTTACTCATCAGGTTGAAGCAGCCGATTCGGCATGTGCGGTCCTGATCAAGCATACCAGTGACAGATTGGCCCTCGCCCAAATCTATGAAATGCAGGCCAATCATTACATGTACCTGGGAATGATGAAAGAGTCCATAGCCTCGGGAAGGCTGGGGTTATCTACACTTGGCGTTCATATTCCTGCCCGGGTAGGCATGGCATCTGTTCTTAAGGAGCTCGTGAAAATCAAAACCGCGCTGCGGGGAAAAACGGTTGATCATATTTTTGAAGCTGAAGAGATGAAAGACCCGGAAATGAAGCTGGTGATGCGGCTATTGATCAATTTTATTCCTCCAGCCTTTATTTCCGGAGAAACCTCACTGTTCGGGCTGGTTGTTCTGAAGAAGGTGGGACTTACCCTGAAGCACGGCAATGCTCCAGAGTCAGCGCTCGCGTTCATCGGTTATGCGATGCTATTGTCCGGATTTGGAGACTCCAAGGGAGCTTTTGACTATGGGCGTCTGGGGATTCGAATCAATGACAAGTTCAACGATCTGCAATGGAAAGGCGCGGCATATGTATTATATACGCTGTTCTGTCATACCTGGACCGAACCTTGGGATACGCTGCATGAGTGGTACACTACCTCCATTGATGCGAGTCTGCGTACAGGAGATTTACTCTATCTGGCCCATTCCTGCTTCTATGTGAACCTGTGGAATCCAGGGATGGATATTCCCACGAATCTGCAGGAGAGCGTCAGAATGATTGCCATGATCGAGAACACGAAATACAAAGAGTCCTTAGCCACCGCCCGGTTGTCCCGGCAATACCTGCTGAATCTATCGGGCGAGCTGGAAGACCGCTTATCCTTTGACAGTGCAGACTTCAGTGAAGCGGCCTATCTGGAGGAGCTGGAGGCAGCCAAATATTACTCCGGGATCGCAATCTACTATATTTATAAAATGAAACTGCTGTTCACCTATGAGAACTACACCGATTCTCTGGCTTATATCGAGAAAGCTTACCCGATCATCGGCACACTTGCCGGATCAGCGTTTATGGAAGAGTTCGCCCTCTATACGTTCTTGAATTTGGCCTATGCCTATAAAGATTTGGGTGCTACACGGAAAAGGCAAGCCAAAGCCAGAATGCGCAAGGAGTACCGCCGGGTACTCAAATGGGCCAAACATGCGCCCGGAACCTTCCGGCAGCATGAGATGCTAATGAAGGCTGAATGGGCCAGAATGGCAGGACGTGATGATGAAGCTGGACAGTATTATGATATGGCGATCGAGGCCAGCGAGCAGGGAGGTTTTGTACGGTACAAGGCGCTCAGCAATGAGCTGGCTGCCCGCTTTTATTATCAAAAGGATTTCAAGGAGTTCGCCGGTTATTTGCTGAGACAATCGGAATATTATTATTCCGTATGGGGTGCGAAAGGTAAAATTGCCTTTATGGGCGAAAGATACTCGGATATGATCACAAGAATTAATGCCAAAGAGTTCATGAGCGGCCGTACGATAACGGATTACACAGAAAGCCTGGATTTGAACTCCATGATTCTGGCTTCACAGGCGATCTCCAAGGAGATCGAGCTGAACAATCTGCTGGAAGCGCTGATGCAAATCGTCATTAAGAATGCAGGAGCGCAAAGAGGCTGCATTGTGATGACCTCCAAAACCAATCTGCTCGTCGAAGGGGAATACCGGCCGGTTGAAGACCGGATTACAGTAGCGGTGCATGACCGGACAAGGTACGATCATTTGCCATATTCGATCCTGAAGCAGGTGGAGGAAAGCAGCGAGAGTGTGATCTACAATGATGCGTTCTCTGAAACGCCGTTCGTAAATGATCCCTATATTGTCAAACACCGCCCTAAATCGATGGTCTGCATGCCGCTGATCAACCAGAACAAGACCATTGCTGTCATTTATCTTGAAAACAACCTGATGACGAGTGTATTTACTGAGCAACGGATGAAGATTATTAATTTGCTGTCTCGGGAAATGGTCTTCTCGCTGGAAAATGCCACTCTGTATTCCGAACTTGAGCGCTCAGAGGAAAAGTACCGGGAACTGGTTTACAATTTGCAGGACGGCGTCTTTATTACCCAGGACAAAATATGCAAATACGTCAATGGGGCTTTGGCCCAGATGCTCGGTTATGAGGCGGAAGAAATGGTGGGGCAGCCTTTTGAAAAATTCGTGAGTCTTCCTGAACGGGATAAGGTGTTGCATTATTACGCCAGAAGGGTTGAAGGGAAACAGGTTCCATTTGAATACGAAACCAAATTGATTCACAAAGACCAGAACCGTGAGGTCATAGTGATCCACAAGGTCACACGGATCAATTATATGAACCAGCCGGCCATTCAGGGTACCGTCAAGGACATCACAGAACGGAAGAAGGCGGAGCAGGAGCTTCTTAGACATAAAGAGCATCTGGAGGAGCTGGTAGCTGAGCGGACCAAGGAGCTGGAGCTGAATAATGAAGAGCTGAATAAGTACATTCAGCTGATTGAAAAGATATCTATCACCGATGAGCTTACAGGTCTCTATAACCGCAGATATTTTAATAAGCTCCTAGTGATTGAAGTGGAAAAAGCTGCAGCAGCCCAACAATATCTGACCTATATGATGCTCGATATTGATTATTTCAAGAAATATAATGACACGTATGGGCATTTTGAGGGTGATACCGTATTGCGCAGAGTCGGGAGACTGCTGCAAGAGCTGTCCGAACATGCGAGTGGATTTGCCTTTCGGCTGGGGGGGGAAGAGTTCGGTATCATAGTCAGCGGGTTCACCCCGCAGCAGTCAAGGGAATATGCCGAGAATATCAGAAGAAGCATTGCTGATCTGGGAATCGAGCATGCGCTGAGTACGGATTATGGAATCATTACCGTTTCTATTGGAGTGGCTACGATTCATGTGGATTATATTCGTGAAGGCGATCTCTATAAGCTTAGCGATGATGCGCTATATCAGTCCAAAGCCAATGGCAGAAACTGCGTAACTCTGTTTGAGGAGCCAGAGGGAGCCGACAATCTATAAAAGTTGCTGAAGGGGCTGTCCCAAAAGTAGTTTTCTACGAGTAGAGACAAACCCTTCTCATTTTCAAAACCGTAAAAAGGTCAAAAGAGCAACGATTCTCCCGTCACTGGAGAAATGTTGCTCTTTGTTTTTGGTCATTTGCAGCTTGCTTCAAGAGATTGTGGGCAAGGCAAAGCCAACCGACCTCAAGCGTCACTTTTTCCATGCCGCGAAGCAGAAAGCGCCGGAAGCCCCGGTTATTTTTCAGTTGTCCAAATACACTTTCCGGTTCCGTCATTCGGCGTACGGCCAGGCCGTAACCTTCCTCA
>NZ_LVYZ01000109.1:0-2043 GCF_001909095.1 Paenibacillus sp. P46E | reverse complement strand
AGTAGGGTAAGACGAGGGATTACTCCCTCGGACTCCCCGTCAAACCGTGCATGCAGATTTCCCGCACACGGCTTTCCTTCGTCAGTTCCCCATCTTCAGGAGTGAGTTTCCTTCATCCGTCGCCGGATTGCCTATTTCACTCCTGAATTAGGAACGTGTGGTGAGTAAACTTGTTAGAAAGACCATTCCGGCTGATTCCAATGCTTTAATTGGAATCAGCCGATTTGACACCGTAGATTTCTTTTTGCGCATAAAGGCTCGCACCCTCATTCGCATCCATTTATCCAGACGTTCAAACTTTTTCTTTACATTTCCTATCCCAAAATAATTCCCAAATCCTCGGCTGATTTCGTTTAGCTTCCCCATCATTTCGTCCAGGCTTTTTCCTTGTTGTCTGCGCGTTGCGTTTCGGATTTTATCTTTATATTTCTTCACTTTCTCATCCGGTACGCTCACGTATTCTCTCCGGAAGTTAAATCCCAGAAAGCGAAATCCTTCTCTAAAATCTACAACTTTTGTTTTCTCCGGGTGCATCCGCAATCGCAGGTCTTCTTCCAGTATCTTCTTCGCTGCCAGATACGCCTCTTTTGCCTGTTCCTTCGTTTTACATAGGATCACCGCATCGTCCGCATACCTAACTACAGCAAATCCCTGCTCTTTCATGCCCCAGTCAAACGCATTCAGATAGATGTTTGCCAAGAGCGGTGAGATGACTCCGCCCTGAGGGGACCCGATTTCTGTTTCATGGAACTGATCATCTTCCATGACTCCCGCCGTTAGCCATCCGCGAATGAGCGTCAGCACTTTTCCGTCCGAGATTCTTTCTTGCACCTTCTCCATGAGTCCTTCGTGAGGGATTTCGTCGAAGAAAGATACAATATCCAGGTCTACCACATGTTCATATCCATTACGTTTCGCCCGCCGGATGGTACGTATCGCTTGATGCGCCGAGTATCCTGCCCGAAAGCCAAAGCTATAGTAATAAAAGTCCTCTTCAAAGATCGGCTCGATGATTTGACGTACGGCTTGCTGACATATCCGGTCCCGGATCGTGGGAATGCCTAGCGGCCGGAGCTTCCCATTTTCCTTCTCGATGTAATGCCGCCTCACGGGATTTGGAATGTAACGCCCCTGCTGCAATAACCTTTGGAGCTCCCTTAGATTCATGCTCACATTCTTCTCGTACATTCCAATGCTGACGCCGTCTACACCGCCACTTCCTTGATTCTTCTTCACCGATAGCCACGCTTCGTGCAAATTGTTCATTTGGTAAACCTTATCGATTAAGGAATAGTAACGTCTTTTCGGTTTCATTGGTGTTTCACCACCTTTACCGCTACTCACCAGGCTGGTCTTGTTTCCGTTACAGATATCGATTCCTTTCTTGTTCCATCCCGGCAACTGCGTGTTAGAAAAAAAAAAAATCAATCGCTCCTGCTGCCCTGGATGTACTCAGGCCGCCAGTTTGCCTCATCCCCAAGCGATCTTTCGCTCTCGGCGGGACACGCCCTCTCGGTCAAACCCTCGCTGGTTTACGGCGCTTACGATATCCACTCACGAACACTCACAGTCTTTGACGAAGCACGTTCCCTTCGCCTCTGTCTCTCCTCTTTTGGAGTGAGAGCAGGGTATGCGACACCACTTTTTTTTTCTGGCTGCTCGCCTTCAAAAAAAATTCCAGGCGCATACTCATCCGGGTTTTCTCCTCCAGACTGTTACCAGCTTTCATTGGCCCGGTCTTGCTCACTACTACGGAACGATCCGCCATCTCTCAACCCTTCGGCTTGGTTTTCCCTTTCGGTTATACCGCCCCTACCTTGTTCGCGTTTGCGTCAAGGAGACTATGAGACTTCCCTCAGTTATCTGCACCTTCTGTTCCATCCATCCTGACCCTAATCACGTCGATGAGTCTTGCAGGTCATTTCCCTTTGTGTGTTTTCCTGTAAGATATACGATTTCGTATAGGTTTCCCCGTTTTTACGGCGGGTCACCCAGCATCGCCGCCACCTCTGGTTCACTGCATTCCGGGCTGGACTTTGCCTG
>NZ_LVYZ01000108.1:0-2273 GCF_001909095.1 Paenibacillus sp. P46E | reverse complement strand
TGGTGAACGTCTAGCCCCGCGCATCTTTCTAAAATCGCCTCCATCCACATCACCCCTGGAATCAGTTTGACGCAGGTCATGTACCCTCAAGTAAAAGGATTTTTATACACGTGCTCATAGCAACAATTGGCGGTACTCGTGGGATACAATCGGCCGGTTTGGGACTCAGAGTATGTCCTACCAAAAAAGCCTCGGCCTGTGACCTGCACTTCCATTATGGAAGACACAGATTCACAAGCCAAGACATTTTCATTCATGATGGTGGCCGTCAGGCCATGTTAGTTTGGGACAGCCCCTTTTTGCAATAATTACAATTATTGGTCAAAGAGTGGTAAAATAAAAATCACACTTGAAATAGATATCCATTTATTCGTAAATCATAACCTGAATTAATCCAGTCGGCGTTTATGGAAGAAAGGGGGAATGGAAAATGAGAATCTGCAAGGATAGGCTTAAACGAAGTACGACGATCCTGATCCTCCCTCTTTCACTCATCGTCAGCTTGAGTGCTGCACTTATGCTTCATAGGAGTTCTGCTTCCGCTACGGACATAGAGAAGCCGGGACATGAGGTGGGTGCTTCAGCATTCCAACAGGTTAAAGTGCAGAAAAAAAACAATCTGCCTGAAGGATTCGTATACCTGGATGAGATGATTCCTGATGCGCAATATGAAATACGTTATTTCAGTGAGAACAATTTTACGGGATCACGCGTTGAAGGATACAAGGCGCCGCTGGCGATCTTTTCACAAGTGGGGGCCAGAGCATTACAGGCTGTCAGTGATGACCTGGCCCGCAAGGGGTATATTTTAAGAATTTATGATGCCTACCGTCCACAAAAAGCAGTGGATGATTTTGTCTCATGGTCAAAGGATGTAGCTGACATCAAGATGAAGCAGCAGTATTATCCCAAACTGGACAAGCGCAACCTGTTTAAGCTGGGCTTTATCGCTAAGAAGTCAGGGCATACCAGAGGCGGTACGATTGATCTGACATTGGCGTATGCCAAAACGGGCAACCTGGTGGATATGGGCAGCCCGTATGATTTTTTTGGCGAGATTTCTTATTACAATACTTCTCTCATCAGCAAGACACAGCATGCCAACCGTAAAATCCTGAAGGATGCTATGATTATGCACGGATTCAAGCCGTACAGCAAAGAATGGTGGCATTTCACCCTGATCAAGGAGCCTTTTCCATCTAAGTACTTCAACTTTGATGTAGAGTAAGCTGGGTAAGATTACTTAGCCATTAATTTCGGCAATTCTTCAAGAAGACGTGTTCGTGTAATGATATCATCGAAATTCCATTTACTGTCGGCAGAGTAGGTATTACCGTTCTTGACTGCCGGGACAGACTTCCAGATGGGACTGCTCTGCAGTTCATCCAAAGCTGAAACAGTTTCCCCAGTCTCATCTCCAAGGATAAAGAGGTGCTCTCCTGCAAATGAGGGTAGAACTTCTTCCGAAATTTCGCTGAACAGCTCTCCTTGATCAATCAGTTGCTGAACCTTGGGATTTGGAGTGAATCCCAGCATGTCGTACAGTGATACTGATATCCCTTGATGTCCCATTACATATAACGTTTTTCCGAGCTGTAGGAACACTGTCGCAGTCTTATCCCTCTGTGTATCCAGCTTTAATTGTGATTTGACAATTGCGGCTTCAGTTTCATAGGCCTTAATCTTTTGCTCTGCGATATCTTCCTTGCCCAAAACTTCAGCGATTTGCCTCAATCTTGCATATGTACCGGTTTCACCTATTACAACTGTCGGGGCAATATCCGCCAGTGATTTCAGTCCAGCCTCGTCCCAATCATTGAAAATGATGAGATCGGGGTTATGCGAGAGAACTTTCTCCGGCGAATATGGGTAGCCTATGTCATCAATACCTTCGAGCAAATCAGCATAAGCTACTTGTGATGCGATAACACTGAGGCTAGCTCCCACAGGTTTTACACCCAGTGCAAGCAGGTCACCCGGATCACTCCCGACATAGATTATCTTTTGGGGATTGACAGGGATTTCAACCTGCCGGCCCTTGGAATCGGTGAAATTGCGGGTAACGTCAGTATCTACTGTATTCGTAGTACCCGATGAAACAGATTGTTCATTCTGAGCGGAGTTTGCACTGGCTGCAGTAGAAGCTGCATTTTGATTGCTGGTAGTATTGCCTCCGCAGGCGGTTACTAGCAGGATGAAAAGAAGCGTAGCACTCAGTAATGCACATGATTTGATTTTTAACATTAAACACAAAGCCCCTCTCAATAATAATG
>NZ_LVYZ01000107.1:0-2307 GCF_001909095.1 Paenibacillus sp. P46E | reverse complement strand
ATCCTGGGTGATCTGCGACTGGCCCAGCGTCCAGCGGAATCTCAGCACATCCCGGACTTGGCCGGAGTGAAGCACGTATTTCTCCACCAGCTCGGCCTCGCCAGCGGGCTGGGCTTCATAGCGGCTGTCGATATCCCAGGCATCCCAGAGTGTCGGACGGTCATGGAAAAAGTGGAATCGGTTGGCGCGGCCGCCCTGCTGCAGCACTTCCCGGCCGGCTGCTTTGTCGAACAGGCTGGTGATTTCGCCCCGTTCATTGAACGTCAGGCGGTAGTGCGGGGTCTCCCAGCGGTCATTCAAGGCGGTGCGTGCCGGCATATTCACTGCTTCCGGGCTTCCCGGCGTTGGCCGTTCGCCGCGTCTCAGCCAGATCGTTGTATAGCCCATAGCCGGGATGGCGGGGACATGAATGTAAGCGGTCCGGTGATCTGTTGTCGGGTCTATCGCAACGTCTACTGTTGACAAACCGGCCACAAGATCTATCGGAAGTGCGTTTCCTGACGCATCATAAGCCGTTAAGATCCGATTATTATCTGTTCGTTCTCCATCTGTTGGTTCAGCATCTGTTCGTTCTCTATCTGTTACTTCTGTATCTGCCCATGGAATGGCAATGACTGCATCACGCGCCCAGCCGAGGCTGTTGAACAGCACGTAAGGCTGGCCTTCGCCTGCTGTTGTGACCTGAGCCGCCAGGGCTTCCAGCCCCGGCTGCAGTGCTGCCTCACCAAGAGCGAACACCTCGCGGTATTCCTTCTCCGAAGTCTCATAGGCTTCGGTGATGGCCGAGCCGGGAATAATGTCGTGGAACTGGTTCAGCAGTATCAGCTTCCAGCCGTGATGCAGCTGTTCGGCGTTGTTCCTGCGCTGCTCGGGCAGCATAGAGGAAGATGCCAGGGTCTGCCACAGCTCTGCCTCGCGGTAGAGAATCTCCGCCTTGCGGTTGTTCCGCTTGTTGCGGCTATGTGTGGTATAGGTGCCGCGGTGCAGCTCCAGATACAGATCGCCGCGCCATTCGGGCAGCTTGGGCTTACGCTTCTCCATGCCTGCGAAGAAATCCGCGGCGCTGCTGAAGGTACTGGCCGGCTGGCCGACCATCAGGTCTGCACGGCGGATGTATTCCAGCATCTCACGGGTGACCCCCCCGCCGCCGTCGCCATGGCCGTAGAGCAGCATCTGCTCGTTATGAGTCTTCTTTTCACGGAAGGATTGCCAGTGTTCATGCACATCCTTCGGCAGCGTATTCTCGTTCACCCCATGGTTGAGGTAGGACAGCATCGGGGTGCCGTCAATGCCGACCCAATGGAACAGATCGTACGGAAATACATTGGTGTCATTCCAGCCGAGCTTCGTGGTCATGAAATAGCGCACGCCGCCATGCCGCAGAATCTGCGGCAGCGAAGCGCAGTAGCCGAAGGTATCCGGCAGCCATTCAATCTCTGAGGTCTTACCGAATTCCTTCAGGTAGAACCGCTGACCGTAGAGCATCTGGCGCATCAGGGACTCCCCGCTGGGGATGTTCAGGTCCGGCTCGACCCACATGCCGCCGACCAGCTCCCACCGGCCTTCCTGGATTCGCTCTTTGACCTTGGCGAACAGGACCGGGTCGTTCTCCTTGAGATATTCGAACAGCTGCGGCTGGCTCTGGGCAAATTGATAGTCCGGGTATTCGTCCATTAAGGCATTGACGGTGGAGAAGGTCCGGCTGGTCTTCCGCACGGTCTCCCGCGCCGGCCACAGCCAGGCAATGTCGATATGCGACTGGCCAACCATATGAATGGTGCCTTCCGCATTGCCGCCAATCCCTGCGATATCTGTACGCAGCGTCGCTTCCAGGGCCGCTACAGCACTGCCTTCACGTACCGCTGTCTCTTCCAAATTCAAATATTCATCCATCACCCGGTACAAGGCTTCCAGCATCCGCGCGCGGCGCATATCCGCTTCGGGCAGCAGGACCGCCGCATCGCGGACGATGACGGCGGTATACATCAGGCTCTGGACCGGCTCATTGACCCGTACCAGCCAGGTGCGGATGGCCCGGATCGGCGGCTGGATGACCGCCTGCTGATTCAGCGGGTCCACCGGCTCGGGAATGGGATCGAACAATTCGATTTCCAGCTCCAGCGGCCGGCCGTCCGGCGAGGCTTCCAGGGTTACAAAGGTGTGGTTCCGGTCGAGGCCTTGGCGGGATTCCCCGTTCACCCGCAGTAAACCCTCGCCGCCCGACTCAAATATGAGCCCCGTACGCTGCCCTTGCCATTCCACAGGAATTTCCAGTGTACGGCGAAAAAAATACGTGGTTCCCTGTAC
>NZ_LVYZ01000106.1:0-2411 GCF_001909095.1 Paenibacillus sp. P46E | reverse complement strand
ATATAATAATGGACATGAGTTGATTAAACAAACTATTTCGATTATGCAAAAAAATGAAAGGGGGAGGCGATCATGATTGGCACAACGAAATAACTTAAGCTAGGAGTGTTTTTTTGGCTAAACCAAATAAAATGCTGGTTTTTATATTAACCTTAGGTGTATTCGGTATCATAAATACTGAGATGGGGGTTATAGGGATATTGCCTTCCCTTGCTGCCCACTTTAGTGTGAGTGTATCCAAGGCAGGGTGGCTGGTGAGTTTTTTTGCCCTGGCCGTTGCTGTTTCTGGTCCAACAATGCCGTTATTGTTTTCGGGGATCAACCGGAAGCAGGTCATGCTGCTTGTGCTTGGCGTTTTTCTGCTTGGGAACATCGTATCCATATTTACAACTAACTTCACCATTGCATTGATTGCCAGAATAATTCCAGCTTTTTTTCATCCGATATATTGTTCATTGGCATTTACAGTAGCTGCAGACTCTGTTGACATCAAAGATGCCCCAAAAGCTGTTTCTAAAGTTTTTATTGGTGTATCTGCAGGTATGGTAGCTGGTGTACCCATTGTAAGTTTCATTGCTAACTCCGCTTCCATTGAAATGGCACTGGCGTTCTTTGCACTTATTAATGCTATTGTATTTATCGCAACACTATTATTGGTACCATCTTTACCTGTTCAACAAAGACTTACTTACGGATCTCAAGTCAGAATATTAAAGAAATCAATCGTTTGGTTTTCTATTATAGCTGTTATTTTATTGAACTCAGCCGTATTTGGTGTGTATAGCTATCTTGCTGAATATCTTAAGACGGTTACAAATATGTCTGCAAATTCAATCAGCATAATGTTAATTCTATTCGGCGGAGCCAATATTATCGGGAACGTCGCAGCAGGGAGATTACTTGCGAATAATGCGAACAAATCAATCATAGCTTTCCCCTTTGCTTTAGGAACCGTTTATATTATTTTGTTCCTGGTCGGTCAGTTCAGTGTACCAATGGCTGTTCTCACTGCAATATGGGGGGTGTTGGCAGGAATCGGGGGGAATATCAATCAATATTGGATTAGTTCTGCTGCTCCAGAAGCCCCTGACTTTGCTAATGGATTGTTCTTAACATCTGCCAACCTAGGAACAACAGCTGGTGCAGCTGTAGGTGGATTGTTTATATCTAGTATGGGTACTCAATATGTCGTATGGGTGGGAATCCTGTCCTTGATATTGAGTGTTGTAGCCATTTCACTTAGAAACTACTTTGCAGGAGGGTATTTATGAATAAGGTTAATGCACGTGCTACATTCAGTCCAGGAGGACCATTCAAACTAACCACGATAGAGCGCAGGGATCTAGAGCCGCATGATGTCCTGATAGAGATTAAGTTCGCAGGTATCTGCCATTCTGATATTCACACAGCTCGTGGCGAGTGGGGACCGGTTGAGTATCCCCTTGTTCCTGGGCACGAGATCGCCGGGATTGTTACACAGATAGGTTCAGAAGTTAAAAAATATGCGGTTGGTGACCGTGTCGGGGTTGGCTGTATGGTTGATTCCTGCAGAGAATGTGATAACTGCCATAAAGGGGAGGAGCAGTATTGTCTGGGCGGAATGACAGGTACTTACGGGGCTATCGACAGGTACGGACAATTTACACAGGGGGGTTATTCCACTCATATTGTCGTAACGGAAGATTTCGTGGTTCGAATTCCCGACGGTATTGAGCTGGATGCTGCAGCTCCGTTGTTGTGTGCGGGCATCACGACGTACTCGCCACTGCGTCATTGGGGAGCAGGGCCAGGCAAAAAGGTAGCTGTAGTTGGACTTGGAGGGCTTGGACACTTAGCTGTAAAGATCGCGCATGCCATGGGGGCAGAAGTGACTGTGTTATCCCAATCATTAAAGAAGAAGGAAGACGGTTTGAAGCTTGGCGCGCAACATTATTATGCCACGAGCGATCCGGGAACCTTTGCTGAATTGGCTGGCTCGTTCGACCTCATTGTGAATACTGTAAGTGCTAAGATTGAGATTAGTTCCTACCTTTCGTTATTGGCACTGGATGGTACTCTTGTCAATGTTGGAGCTCCAGCGGAGCCATTGCCAGTTAACGTATTCTCACTTATCGGTCATCGCCGTTCGTTTGCCGGTTCCATGATTGGCGGTATCCGTGAAACACAGGAAATGCTTGATTTTTGCGCGGAACACCACATTGCTCCTGAAATTGAGACGATTTCCGCCAATCAGATCGATGAGGCTTGGGAACGCGTTCTGGCATCCGATGTCCGCTACCGGTTTGTAATCGACATCAGCACGATGGAGAATGAATAATCACGAAAGCGGACTTAGCGATGCTGCCATTATTTTAATATAAGATTATAAAGAGAGAATCTGCTACGGAAATAGCAGATTCTTTCTTTATAAC
>NZ_LVYZ01000105.1:0-2584 GCF_001909095.1 Paenibacillus sp. P46E | reverse complement strand
GGGTGTCCGAATGGGGAAACCCAGCTGTGGTAATTCGCAGTTACTCATACCTGAATACATAGGGTATGTAGAGGCAGACCAGGGGAACTGAAACATCTAAGTACCCTGAGGAAGAGAAAACAATAGTGATTCCGTCAGTAGCGGCGAGCGAACGCGGAACAGCCTAAACCAAGAGGCTTGCCTCTTGGGGTTGTGGGACGTCTCACATGGAGTTACAAAGGAATATGGTAGGTGAAGAGGTCTGGAAAGGCCCGCGATAGAGGTAAAAGCCCTGTAACCTAAACTGTGTTCTCTCCGAGGCGGATCCCGAGTAGTGCGGGGCACGTGAAACCCCGTATGAATCCAGCAGGACCATCTGCTAAGGCTAAATACTACCTGGCGACCGATAGTGAAACAGTACCGTGAGGGAAAGGTGAAAAGCACCCCGGAAGGGGAGTGAAATAGAACCTGAAACCGTGTGCTTACAAAAAGTCAGAGCCCTATTCATGGGTGATGGCGTGCCTTTTGTAGAATGAACCGGCGAGTTACGTTTAACATGCAAGGTTAAGGTGAGAAGCCGGAGCCGCAGCGAAAGCGAGTCTGAATAGGGCGACTAAGTATGTGGACGTAGACCCGAAACCGTGTGATCTACCCCTGTCCAGGGTGAAGGTGCGGTAACACGCACTGGAGGCCCGAACCCACGCATGTTGAAAAATGCGGGGATGAGGTGGGGGTAGCGGAGAAATTCCAATCGAACTCGGAGATAGCTGGTTCTCCCCGAAATAGCTTTAGGGCTAGCCTCGGTGAATGGAGTGGTGGAGGTAGAGCACTGATTGGGTGCGGGGCCCGCAAGGGTTACCAAGCTCAGTCAAACTCCGAATGCCATTAACTTCTTGCCGGGAGTCAGACAGTGAGTGCTAAGATCCATTGTCAAAAGGGAAACAGCCCAGACCATCAGCTAAGGTCCCCAAGTGTGTGTTAAGTGGGAAAGGATGTGGAGTTGCACAGACAACCAGGATGTTGGCTTAGAAGCAGCCACCATTGAAAGAGTGCGTAATAGCTCACTGGTCGAGTGACTCTGCGCCGAAAATGTAACGGGGCTAAACACACCACCGAAGCTATGGCTAGATGCTTTGCATCTGGGGTAGGGGAGCGTTGTATATACGTTGAAGGTGTACCGTAAGGAGCGCTGGAGAGTATACAAGTGAGAATGCCGGTATGAGTAACGAAAAGATCAGTGAGAATCTGATCCGCCGAAAGCCCAAGGTTTCCTGAGGAAGGCTCGTCCGCTCAGGGTAAGTCGGGACCTAAGGCGAGGCCGACAGGCGTAGTCGAAGGACAACAGTTTGAAATTACTGTACCACCGTAATCCGCTATGAGCGATGGGGTGACGCAGGAGGGTAGTGACGCGGACTGATGGATGTCCGTCTAAGCAGTGAGGCTGGTGTGTAGGCAAATCCGCACATCGTTAAGGCTGGGCTGTGATGGGGAGCGAAAATTATAGTAGCGAAGGTCATGATCTCACACTGCCAAGAAAAGCCTCTAGCCAGGAGAAGGTGCCCGTACCGCAAACCGACACAGGTAGGCGAGAAGAGAATTCTAAGGCGCGCGGAAGAACTCTCGTTAAGGAACTCGGCAAAATGACCCCGTAACTTCGGGAGAAGGGGTGCCTCGGTAGGGTGAATAGCCCGAGGGGGCCGCAGTGAAAAGGCCCAAGCGACTGTTTAGCAAAAACACAGGTCTGTGCGAAGCCGCAAGGCGAAGTATACGGGCTGACGCCTGCCCGGTGCTGGAAGGTTAAGGGGAGCGGTTAGGAGCAATCCGAAGCTGTGAACCGAAGCCCCAGTAAACGGCGGCCGTAACTATAACGGTCCTAAGGTAGCGAAATTCCTTGTCAGGTAAATTCTGACCCGCACGAATGGCGTAACGACTTGGGCGCTGTCTCAACGAGAGATCCGGTGAAATTTTAATACCTGTGAAGATGCAGGTTACCCGCGACAAGACGGAAAGACCCCATGGAGCTTTACTGCAGCTTGATATTGAATTTGGGTACGATCTGTACAGGATAGGTGGGAGCCGTAGAAGTAGGAGCGCAAGCTTCTATGGAGGCGCCGTTGGGATACCACCCTGATCGTATCTAGGTTCTAACCTGGTACCCTAAACGGGTACGGGGACCGTGTCAGGCGGGCAGTTTGACTGGGGCGGTCGCCTCCTAAAGAGTAACGGAGGCGTTCAAAGGTTCCCTCAGAATGGTTGGAAATCATTCGAAGAGTGCAAAGGCATAAGGGAGCTTGACTGCGAGACCTACAAGTCGAGCAGGGACGAAAGTCGGACTTAGTGATCCGGTGGTACCGCATGGAAGGGCCATCGCTCAACGGATAAAAGCTACCCTGGGGATAACAGGCTTATCTCCCCCAAGAGTCCACATCGACGGGGAGGTTTGGCACCTCGATGTCGGCTCATCGCATCCTGGGGCTGAAGTAGGTCCCAAGGGTTGGGCTGTTCGCCCATTAAAGCGGTACGCGAGCTGGGTTCAGAACGTCGTGAGACAGTTCGGTCCCTATCTGTCGTGGGCGCAGGAAATTTGAGAGGAGCTGTCCTTAGT
>NZ_LVYZ01000104.1:0-2653 GCF_001909095.1 Paenibacillus sp. P46E | reverse complement strand
CCCAGGAAGAGCCCCCGGAGGAACGGCCGCCGCCTCCCCATGACGAGCCTCCGGAGGAGCGTCCTCCGCTGAATCCGCCGCCGGAGGAGGCACGTTTGCGCGCCTGCTCCCGGCGCTGCTGTTCCCGCAGGATCGCCAGCTGTGCCAGGCGCTCCTCTTCTTCTTTCTGGCGTACCAGCCGGTTCGCTTCCTCTACGAAGGAAGAAATCCGGGACGCATAAGAGCGTCCCGCGGCTTCCAGCTCATCAAGGTTGTAAGGCCGGGCAGCCAGCCGCTGCTCCAGTTCAGCATACTCCGGCTGCAGGGAGAGCTGGAAGGGGCTTCTGGAAGCGATCCCCTTGCTGTGCAGCCGGTTCTGGGCCGTGTCAACCTGCGCTTGCCCCTCAGAGAAGAGCCGGGTAATGTCAGACAAGCGTTGATTCAATGTGCTCAGACTTTCGCTGATATGATCGAACTTCTGTGCGGTTTCTTCTTGCAGCTGGAGCAGCCGGTCCAGCCCGCTGCGGGCGTTGTCGTATTCCCCACGCTGGTCGCTGGTCCAGGTTTCGATCTGCGGCACTTCGCCCGCACCCTGCCGGAGCTGTGTGCCTGATGTCTCAAGCGCTTCTGCAAGAGGACTTAGATGATGCTCCTCAAATTGGCTGCGGGCTTCAGCGATCTGGCTTTGCAGCTCATTGCGCCGCTGAGTCAGCTCACTCCAGCGGCCGCGAATCGTAGCCAGATCCCTCAGGTTATTCTGGCGGATCAGTGCCTGGCGTTCTGTCATCGCAACAGCTTCGCCAAGCAAAGTGTCCATTTGGGCAGCGATTCTTCGTACTTCATCCATGTCCCCGATACGCAGAGGCGCTTCAAGCGTTGCTGCGGCTGCAGAGGCCTGGCCGAGACTATCATAAGGCTTAACCTTCATATTGTGGAGGGAGTTCTGTTCGATCAGTGCAGCAATTTGGCTGCGCGCAGCTGCTACAACCCCTGGGAATTCATTAAGTTTATCGTCATAAGTATCCACATCCCGCAAATCCTGCTCGATTTGTTCCTGCCGTTCTTGGGCTTCCCCGGTCATATCCTGTGCGGCAATCGGATCGAAGAGCTCCAGCTCATCCGCTTTGGCAGTTTCTTCGGCCAGTTCCTTCAGATCCTCCACGATTTCCTCCAGCCCATAGCCGGTCTCCTTCACTGCGCTCTGGAGATGATCATTCAATTCAGGCGCATCCTTTTTCAGCTCTGTAATCTGCTGTTTCACATTGCGGTCGGCATCACTGATTACAGCTATA
Source organism: Paenibacillus sp. P46E (assembly GCF_001909095.1). Lineage (NCBI taxonomy): Bacteria > Bacillati > Bacillota > Bacilli > Caryophanales > Paenibacillaceae > Paenibacillus > Paenibacillus sp. P46E. Next base: position 1,382 of record NZ_LVYZ01000104.1, on the reverse strand, counting down.
AGCTGTTCCTCTTCCTCCAGCGCCGAGCGGTAAGCCGCCTCGGCCTGCTGTAGCTCTGAGTTGGCTTCTTTGAGTGCCTTCAAATGATAGAAAGGAGGTAGGGAACCCTGGCCTGAGCTTTGCAATGCGGAGATTTCCACCAGCTTGGCAGACAGCCTTTTGGAAATTCCCTCGACCATTTCCCCGGTTTTCCCCTGAACAATGCCCTGGAACGGCTGAAGGGATTCCAGGGCATGATTGGCCCTTACCAGCAGCTCTGCCAACTGCTCCCGCTGGCTGCCCAACTGTCTCCGTTTGCGCACACCGGTGAGCAGTACATACAGCACTATTGCCAGCAGTACAATCCCAATGACGAGCGCTGTTAGTGTGAGTAGCCCAAGGCCGGAACTGCCGTTCTCCGCACGTCCGGAACCGCCAACGTTCCCGCTGTCCGTGGTACCGCCCGCCGCCGCGCCGCTGTCCGTGGACCCGGAACCGCCACCTGTGCCACCAAAGGATTGAAGCTCCTTAATCATGGAGCGGATGCCTCCGGCAAAATCGCCTTCCCGCACATAAGGAATGAAGTACGTATCCAGTATTTCTGTAATAGCTGCGGACCCCGCAGCACCGCCTTGGGCCTGGGACCAGGAATTGATATCTCCCTGAAGGGCAGGGTTCTTAAAGTTCAGTTCAACCTGCTGATCTTGGGCAGATATTAAGAGGAGAACATCCCGCGGCGTTAAGGCCCAGGAATCATATACGTCTGAAGCATAGGCGGAAGCCTTGGCCCCGTCCAGGGAATCCACGGTCAATACCCGAATGGTATAGAGGTCACCAGCAGCAATGGCTGCAATATCAGCTGCTTCCTGATTGGTGAGCAGACCGGCCTTATCGGTAACTATTCCCTCCTGTGCAGGAATTCCTGCCGCGTACACATTAGGCATCCATAGGAGACTGAACATCAGGAACAAGACAACATATTTTTTCAAAGGGGCACGCTCCGATCTGAAGGTGGTCTAGTGTACTGTATATTATGCTGATAATTATACTATATCATTAAACAGCATACGGCCGTTTACTTTGGATCGGCACCTGAAGAACCCAAAAAGGGGCTGTCCCAAAAGGGATAGCCCTTTGTTTTCAAGTAGGATCGTCGTGAGCCCTCGGGTGGACGCTCCGCGAACGGACCGTTGTTCCAATCGCTGTTGTCCCCAGATTTTATTTATTCTCCTTCGCGGTGAAAATCCGGGGACAAAGGCGACCGCTATCGCTTTTCCACAATCGTTCCGTCCTCTCCGCTGTTTAAGCGGGAAATGGGGTCTACAATCTTTAAAAAAAGCAAAAAAAAGAAACCATCCTTTGGTAAAATGGAGTTACCACACAACCATTTCAAAGGAGAGGTT
>NZ_LVYZ01000103.1:0-3430 GCF_001909095.1 Paenibacillus sp. P46E | reverse complement strand
TTTTTAGCACCGGCATTATGTTGATGGGCTTTGACCGATGTCGAATCAATGCTCAAGTTTTCAAAGTCAGGTTCGACCTGAAGAGTTTGGAAGATCGCGACAAGCAGTCCGGTATCTCGCCACTTGCAAAAGCGACTGTAGACCGTTTTCCATGGACCATAGCGTTCTCCGGTAAATCGAGCCAAGCAGCACCACTTCGAGCGATCCATAGAAAAGCGTTAAACATGGTTCGTTCACTTAATTTTGACGGACGTCCTGTTCGGTAGAGTGGAAACATCCCCTTAATTTGATCCCACTGTCCATCGCTTATTTCGTACCGTCTTTGAATCATGTTTGACGCTCCATACGTTTTTCTCAAATCTTACCATGTTATTTATTGTGTGACCGGTTACGAAATCCTGAAGAAAATGGACGTCAAAGGCAAAAAAGTCATGGCCGACCGGGAATACGATACCGATAAAATTATCGCACTGCTGGAAGAGAAGCAAGCGAACTCAATCATTCCAATCCGTAAGCACCGCACGATTCAACGCCGTCTTTTTTTCGGAATAATGAAACTGGCGATTTAATGAATAGATTTGAAATAGATTTAATGTCAATTGATTTGTTATCATCGAGATTATTAGTGCTTTTTTTCACATGGCGTTTATCTTGTCTATTCAATAATAATAATGGCGTATTTAAATTTCAGACTTTTCCCGGTAGTTCTTTTCATTTTTCCAGCAATCTATTTGTATCAAAAAAAAATCAGATTTTTTACGCAAAAAACCCCCTTGTATCTGCGGCATTCAGCAGATACAAGGGGGTTTGCGCTTCATATACCAATATTCAATTCATCTTCCCCGGGAGTGCGCTGCCCTATTGTTCCAGCAGCACCTGAAACCATTTTAGGTTCAATTCATGGTGCGCTCTGACATTATTCATCATCGACTTTGCAATATCGTAGATCCTGTCTTGCTTGGCATCCAGCACATGATCAATTTCAGCAATTTTGCGCCGTGTCTGCTCCATCTGCACCGCTACGGCCGACTTGAATTGCCCAGGATCATATTGGTGGGCAAACAGCGTGGTCATATAAAAGGCTAACGTAATATCGTCCGTCTGCAGCGAATATTTGGCCATGAGCGCTGTGAAATGCTCGTTGCCCTGCGGTGTAATCTCGTAGATGTACTGTTCGGGATAGTTGTTAACGCTAACGACTTCAACCAGCTGGACCAAGCCTTCCTCCGCTAACTTCTGCAGGTTGTAATACAGCGATCCCTTCGTCATATGAACAAGATACCTGTAATCCCGTTCCTTGAAGACATTCAACAATTCATAAGCGCTGGATTGTCCGCAGTCCTTCAACAGACCCAGTATTAATAAGGGTATAATAATAATTCCTCTTTCTATCGATTATTGAAAATCACGGAGATGCTCAGCGATCCATTCTCTAAACGTATAAGGCTCCCGGCCAAGAATCGTCAGCACCGTGCCGGTCACGCCGAGCTGATGCTTGACTGTATACTCCCAATCCTGGACTCTAAGGTTAATATACTCTTCAGCAATGTAGTTCTTCATATACGAACGGAAGTCCCCGATCGTCTGCTCTTCCAGTTCAAGCGATTGTCCCAGTTGCTTAGAGATTTCTGTCAATATGTTCCTCTGGCTAAGAATATTCGCCCCTGTAAGCGTCAAGACCTGCCCGGAGAATTTGCCAAAATCGGTTAGAACCACACTGATAACTTCGGCAATATCTGTTTCATGCACACTGGCCAGCTTAGCCTCAAGGGCCGGTAACCGGATTTTCCCCTTATTGTATCTAAAAAGGTCCCTCCAGTAAATGGTGTTGTGCATGAAGGCCTCGGCCCGGATAAAAACATACTGAAAGCCATACGCCTGAATTTGATCCTCGACCTTTTTATGTTTAAGGGCATTCTCGTTGTAACCGGCATCCGACCGGTTAATGGAAGCTGAGGATAAGAACACAATGTTCCGGACGCCCTTAGCCCGAGCAGCCTGTAGAATCTCTTCGGCATCATCCAGCAGGATCAGGAATAAGGTCTCAACGCCGCGCAGGCTGTCTGACCAGGCGCTGCAATCCTTGATATCGCCGGTGACGACAATAATATGATCTGTCCGATCTGTTAACAGCCTCTCAGGTGTTCGGGTGAGGGCTTTAAATTTGACATCCTTAAGCTTGAGGTAATTTACAACCCGATTTCCAACGGTTCCAGTTGCTCCAGTAATAAATAGCATTATAAGGACCTCTTTTCCAATATATTAGTCTAATTAGACCACAAATCAAAATATAGTCTAATTAGACTAATATAGCAAGGGATATTATACAAAGAACACAGCCCCAGGGGACTGTGTTCTGATAGTACGCCCAGCATGGGCGTCATCTCTAGGGTGAAAGTCCTGAACGAGGGCTGGCGAGCGCCTACCGTTAGTCAAAGGCAAGGGTGTTCACCGTGAGGTGGATCTGAAGGAAGCCGGAGGCAAAAGCACGGGCCAAGGTACACGAACTGGATTTGAGGCTGTGTCAGTCAGATGAGTCACCTATACATGACGAAATCCAAAGCCGCCAAAGGCTTGCGCGTTAAACTCGAGTGGTCGCGGGCGGAAAGATGGCATTCTTATCTGGGGAAGCCTACCGGATATGCAAGAAAAAAACTATGGTTGACTAATTACTAGAACGTGTCTGAAAACTCCTCATTGAGTCAATTTGAAGATGACAGCTACATATACAAACGCCAAGAATGACTTGGCCAACTTGTCGTAACGAGTAGCCACAGGCGAAAGTGTTTGATTTTATTGAAAAGGCACTCCACTAAGTGGCGTTCTTTGTACCGATACCAATCGACTTTCTACGGGTTTTGACTATTCGCTTTAGGTGGGATGGTGTAGGATACCTGCTTAGCTGTAATCCAATTTCGAATCGCTTGGGAGCCATAGGCTTTGTCGCCAAGAATATGACTTCCTGTAATTTCAAGCCTCTGAAGTAAATCAATCGCTGGAACGGAATCGTAGACTTGACCACCCGTCAGAAGAAAAGCGAGGGGATTTCCTAATCCATCGACGACGGTGTGAAGTTTGGTTTGGTTGTCTTTCCGCCACGACTGACGCCGATGTGCTGATTTACTTCGTGCCCTTCAATGTTTTTTTAGCACCGGCATTATGTTGATGGGCTTTGACCGATGTCGAATCAATGCTCAAGTTTTCAAAGTCAGGTTCGACCTGAAGAGTTTGGAAGATCGCGACAAGCAGTCCGGTATCTCGCCACTTGCAAAAGCGACTGTAGACCGTTTTCCATGGACCATAGCGTTCTCCGGTAAATCGAGCCAAGCAGCACCACTTCGAGCGATCCATAGAAAAGCGTTAAACATGGTTCGTTCACTTAATTTTGACGGACGTCCTGTTCGGTAGAGTGGAAACATCCCCTTAATTT
>NZ_LVYZ01000102.1:0-4006 GCF_001909095.1 Paenibacillus sp. P46E | reverse complement strand
ATCGTAATCTATCTTTTTTTTGCAAGACACTTATTAGAAAAAAAATTGCAACTTTTGCTTCTTATCTGTGTCGCTTCAACTATTCTCTTTTTTTTTCTTACACCTTGGCTCATTGAATCAAAATCTTCATTAAATCGAAAACTTTCTAATATTAGTTTCTCGAACCATGAAAAGTTTATGGAAAAAATAGATATTTTAATAGAAAAAGAACACCTACCATATCGAGTGAATATTGATAAAAGTAGGGAAAGGTTCAAGGAGATAAGAAATGTTAACGTTGTCGTATTGAATAAAACTACCAATGAAGAGATTAAGAAAAAAGATATCGACGAGTTACTGGGATTAACATATGGAGAAGATGTCAGGTTAAAAGTTTTTAATAAAAGTAACGAAAGATTGCTGATGGATTTTGTAATAGACTTAAATAAAAGTATTAGTTTCTGTGACCCTTATAAAGTATGCAGAGATTTAGGAATAGAGATAAAATAATCAATTATAACTTGATGAGAGGGTTATGAACTATATGAAGAGGATTTGTATTTTGATACTTTGCTTTATAATGATTGCAGGAATTTTTGATTTTAATAAAGCTGCCGCAAGTAACAATGTATGGGCAGAAAAACCAATCATTAATCTTACCAAAAATGAAACGATTAAAATTCATTATAGTTTTGATGAAAAGCCACATCCAGTAAAAATATATGTTCAATTAAATGGTGAAACTCTTACTCATGAGTATAGATCTAATAGTTGGGGGGACGAATTTGATTATAACCCGGTGAAGGAGGGGAAATATACTTTTATTGTAGAACCTACTGATAATTACTATTCAGGGGAAACTTCGGTTACTGTGTATAAAGACAGAGTTATTCTTGTACCAGGTATCATGGGGACAGAACTGTGGAATACTGGGGCTGATCAAATTTGGCTTCCTGATAAAACACAACTTAAGGATGATATTTTGAATATGAAAATGGATACGGACGGAAGAAGCTTGAATTCAAAAGTTCGCGCTGGAGATCCATTGAAAGATTGGTATGAGAAAATTAAAATATATCTAGAGGAGAAAAAATTTAACGTTAGATACTTTGGGTATGATTGGAGAAAAGATGTATCCGATAATGCAGATGCCTTAGTAGAATTTATTGATCAAGAACATATAAATTCCCCTAATAGTAAGATAAATATAGTCGCCCATAGTATGGGGGGGTTAATATCTACAGAATATATCAACAAAGGAAATGCCAATAAGATTGATAAATTGATAACGCTGGGTACTCCATATTTGGGTGCTCCTCAGGCTGTGAATATATTTGAAACGGGAGCAGCCGCAGGTGATTTTATTAGTGATACAGCTATCAGTAAAAGTATAAGAGAAGTTATGCCAAATATTCCTTCTGCATATCAACTACTACCTTCAGAAGAATACTTTACTTTGAATAATACAAATTATTTAAAAAGTCAGGAATATCTAGGTCCTTCCTTGAACTTGAAGAATACGAATTTTAAGGATACTACATACACGAACTATAACTCTACGTTTACTTTTTTGAAAGATAATAGAGGATGGTCAAATGACTTATTAATTAATAAGGCGAAAAAATTCTATGAAAATTTAAATATTGTAAGTAATTTAAACAAAGTAGATTCATATTATATCATCGGTGATCGAATCCCTACAATTGGAGGATTGACGGTCACTAACTACACATTTGGCCCACAAAGATATGTTCTTGATATAAAAAGTATCCAAGGAGACGGTACAGTTCCGCTTATTAGTGCAAGAGTAGGCACTCCTACTCGACTGGACTCTGCAAAGACATATTACATAAAAGAAAAACATGGTGAACTCCCCAATAATGTGAATGTTCAACAACAAGTCTTCAATATTTTATCTGACAGACCAAATGATCTTGCTCCAAATATAAGAAAACTATCCAGTAATACTAAAGCATTGAAAATTAAAATCGAGTGTCCTGTCGATTTGAATATCTACGATTCTGTAGGCCGCCATACGGGTGAGAAAAGTGATGGAACCTATGAAGAGAGTATTCCTTATTCAACCTATTATACTGATGGTGAAACGAAGATCGCTTTGATGGAAGATGCTAATTATCAAGTGAAATTAAAGGGTACCGGATACGGTGAAATGACATATACACTGGTATGGTCCGATGAAAATGATGTTGAAGAAAAAACAGTTCGGTTTGATAATATTCCAATTACCCCCAACTCTGTATTTACGTCCAGTACTGACAAAAATGGTCAAATCACACTTAGTGTAGATAATAATGGTGATGGAGTCATTGACTCGACTGTTGGTTCTTCAGTTGACCTTGACTTGGCCAGTACTCAAGACGAAACAATTCCAACACTGACCGCAAACGTTACTGGAGTAAAGGGTGTTAATGAATGGTATGGGAAAGATGTTCATTATAATTTATCTGGAGATGATAATGCATCTGGTATTTACAAATACTTTTACGACCTTAATAATTCTGAATACAAAGAATATACAGAACCATTAGCATTACCTGATACAGGAATATATAACTTTAAGTCTTATGTAAGAGATAAAAATAGAAATGACTCTGAAGTATTAACGGAGACGGTAAAGGTAGACACTACCAATCCGACCGTACCTGTAATGACAGTTGATCCTACAACATGGACGAATAAGTTTGTCACCATTACATTAGCTGGAGGAACGGATGCTGATAGTGGTTTTCAAAAATATCAGTACAAGATCAACCAGGATGGTGAATGGAAAGACTATACCGCTCCTTTCGTAATCGATACAGAAGGATTATACAATGTGTACGCTAGATCAGTGGACAACGTATTTAACCTTAGTGAAGAAGTAACTGGGGTGGCCAAAGTTGATAAGACCAATCCTCCCAAACCGATAATGACAATAGAACCATCCAAATGGACTAATCAATCGGTCTCCATCACATTGTCGGGTGGAACTGATACAGATAAAGGCTTTCCTAATAGCGGATTTCAAAAGTACCAATATAAGATTGATGATGGGGAATGGAAGGATTATGCCGCACCTTTTATTATCGATACTGAGGGTTTATATAAGGTTTTAGCTCGATCAGTAGATAATGCTACTAATCTCAGTGAGGAAGTTTCTGGGGAAGCAAAAATTGATAGGACCAAGCCTATGGTACCAGTAATGACTATTGAGCCTTTAAAATGGACAAACCTATTAGTAACTATCACATTAACAGGAGGCAATGATACAGATAAAGGCTATCCGAATAGTGGTTTTCAAAAGTATCAATATAAAATAGGATTGGACGGAGAATGGAAGGACTACACGACACCTATTATTATTGATAATGAAGGACTATATAATGTTTATGCCAGAGTGGTAGATGTAGCTGCTAATCTTAGTGATGAAGTTATCGGTGATGCAAAAGTTGATAAAACAAAGCCTTCAAGGCCTACTGGGCTCAATACTGTTCTTGTGAAATCCAATAAAGCAAAAATAGCTTGGTTGCCTTCTACTGACAACATAGAAGTAACAGGTTATGATCTTTATCAGGATTCTAAATTAGTTGCAAAAACAACAGACTTAAGTTTTACTTTTGAAAATCTGGTTTCTAATAAAAATTATATATTCAAAGTGGTCGCAAGAGATGAAGCAGAGAACTCTTCACTTGCAAGTGTTCTAGTTGTTCGAACAACTGTAGAACTTGCTGCGAGTTGGTATCATACCTTGCAAATAAAGGCAGATAACAAAGTATGGGCTTGGGGACAAAACAGTAATGGTCAATTGGGAGATGGAACGACGACCTCCAAAACCACGGCTGTTGTAATTCCAGGGTTAGAAAACATGGTGTCAGTAGCAGCGGGAAACATGCATAGTCTGGCGCTTAAAAGTGATGGAACCGTGTGGTCGTGGGGCTATAATAATGCCGGTCAATTAGGAAACGGAAGCAATATTAGTCAACTATCACCCGTGCAAGTAAAGAATTTAACAGGGGTTATTGCCATT
>NZ_LVYZ01000101.1:0-7164 GCF_001909095.1 Paenibacillus sp. P46E | reverse complement strand
AGTAAGGAAGGTTACGGCCTGGCCGTACGCCGAATGACGGAACCAGAAAGTGTATTTGGACAACTGAAAAATAACCGGGGCTTCCGGCGCTTTCTGCTTCGCGGCATGGAAAAAGTGACGCTTGAGGTCGGTTGGCTTTGCCTTGCCCACAATCTCTTGAAGCAAGCTGCAAATGACCAAAAACAAAGAGCAACATTTCTCCAGTGACGGGAGAAATGTTGCTCTTTTGACCTTTTTACGGTTTTGAAAATGAGAAGGGTTTGTCTCTACTCGTAGAAAACTACTTTTGGGACAGCCCCCGCTGTTTTACGAGTAGGAAGTATTATAGTATGGTATAACGCTATATAATTACTGCTCTTTATTCCGGCCAAGCAGCCCGCTGAGCGCCTCTGTAAAATTCATGCCGGTAAGCGACTCGGTCAATTCAGGAACCTGGGCCATGATTTTAGCGATATCACCGGTAATTTTATTCACCCCGGATGAAGCTCCATCCTGTGAAATCACTGTAATCTTATCAACCTTGGCGAGCGGGGAAGCGATTTTTTCAGCCAGCTCCGGCAGCACTTTCAGGAATTCTACTGTAAGCGCGGCTTGCGTGAACTGTTTGTACGCTTCGGCTTTCTTCTCCAGCGCCCCCGCTTCCGCCGCTCCAGCCAATTGAACAATCTCTGCGTTAGCTCTCCCTTTTGCCAGCTCTGCTTCCGCTGTTGCCAGCCCCCGTTTGGTCGTGGTGGCTGCCTCTGCTTCCGCCTCAAGAATCTGCCGCTGCTTGGCTGCTTCCGCTCTCATGATCGTAGCCTGGTTCTCCGCTTCAGCAGGCTTGATCACTGTTGCCTCGAGCTCCTTCTGTCTCAGCTCAACTTCGATTTCCCGGACGGTCCGGTTCGCCTCCGCTTCCATCTGCGTGATCTTGACCTGCTCGGTAACCAGCGACTGCTTGATTTTGTTCTGCTGTAATTCGTATGCAAGATCCGCTTGTGCTTTCTTCACTTCGGTCTCCAGTTTAAAGTCCGCCTGCTTAATGTTCAATTCCTTCTCAAACTGAGATTCCTTGGCGCGGGCGGCGGTTCCCGCTTCAATGGTGGCCTGATGTGCATTAGCTTTGGCAATGGAGGATTCTTTCTCCGCTTCGGCTTGCTTGATCTGAATGTCGCGTTCCGCTTCCGCCTTGGCGATGCTGGCATCCCGGCGGATGCGCTCAATTTCCGGAACCCCCATATTATCGATATACCCTTTGTCGTCCGTAATTTTCTTAATGGTGAAGCTGACCACCTCAAGTCCCATCTTGTCGAGGTCTTCCGAGCAGGTCTCCCGCATCTTGCTGTTGATTTCGTCAGGAGTCTTGAGAATGGATTCCACTGTTAATTGTCCGATCAAGCCGCGCAAATGGCCCTCCACCGAATGCAGGATAATCGTCTCGCGGTCTTCTTCCGGCCGGTCGATAAACTGCTCACTGGCAGTCAGAATAGCGGTAGGATCGCTTTTTATCTTAATCTGGGCCACCGCCTCCAGGTTGAGCTTGATGCCTTGCTTGGAGAACATCGCCTGCGCCGGGATGACGTCGAAGCTCATCAGCATCATGGAGATGGTCTTATTGTTCTGGAAGCCGGGGATGACGAATGTCCCGCCGCCCTGGACCACCCTTTTTCCGCCAAGGCCGTAGACGATCATCGCCTGATTGGGCGGAACCTTTTTATAAGAGTTCACGATACTGAACAAGGCCAGCAGAATAACAACAACAATTGCCGCGATTACATACAGAATAACCATTTAGATTGACACTCCCCGTGAATTATAATTGATCGATATCCCTCTCGAAGAGGGTGACTGCCGCCATTCCCTTGTTCACCTTCAAAATAATAACCCTGTCGCCTTTATCAAGCTGCTGGCCGGATTCTGCCCTTACTCCAATGGAGCGCATGGTTCCGTGCAGTACATATTTCATTTCCCCGACCGCTCCATCTGCTGCAGGGATACTGATGTACCCGAGCTGCCCTGCCTGCTCATAATCCATTTCATTCATGCTGCTGTCATACCGGGTCATCACCCGGGCCAGCACCGCATACATCACACATCCCAGAAGCAGAGCGAGCACGGTACAAATCAGCACCACTGCGAGCATCCTCATTTCGCTGAACCGGGAAAGCACGTAACCTGTACCGCCCCAGACTGTGACAAACACCATCAGAGGGAGTATGGGCACAGAGCCGGGGCCACCAGCATCGCCGCCGCCCGCATGCAGATGACCCGCCAGGCCATGCCCATGAAATCCGCCGCTGAGGAGGAGTATTAGTCCAACCCAGAAGCACACAATAAATACAGTAACGATAAGAATCCCCCCTTTGAAGCATTTTAAATAGAGCATTTAAACCAACGCTTAACCTATCTAATTATCGTTGTTATGAGATTTCTAGTCCCTTGTACAGACTGCTTTTCCTTCCTGCACACGCAGCAAAAAGACCACAGAAGCGGCAGGGCTATCCGTGGTCGGTTAATCGATCATGGCGCTCATCCTCTCTCTTCGAGGCTTACGGGGTTAGCTGACGGATTCGGGCAGCGAGATTGCCCTACCCTGCCATAGCGGCTATTCAGCACGCGGCAAGGATTCACCCCATATATCATTGGTTCCCCCGTTCCCAATTACGGAATTCAGCCATATGAGAACAGTTAATTTACATTCGGTTGTTGATTTGAATCTTACGCCTGTGGCCATTTATTGTAAAACGTCCGGGATGACAAATGAAGCCAAAAACGCCTCCCCTCCGCGAATGAAGGCGCATTCTTTGGTTTCGCTCTTATTCGGCCGATGATTTACTCACTGTTGCTCCATTTCTCGCAAGCTGTCCCAATCGTCCAAAGTCAAGGCCGCACACACTATAACCTTAGGTGCTTACGGTGTTGGCAGTAGCCGGGAAATTCTACGGAGTGAGAAAGGTTACGCCTTGGCCGCGCATCGAATGACGGAACCGGGAAGTGTATGTGGACAACTGAAGAACAACTGGGGCTTCCGGCGATTTATGCTTCGCGTTATGGGGAAAGTGACGCTTGAGGTCGGATGGCTTTTCCTTGCCCATAATCTGCTAAAGCAAGCCACCCATGACCAAAAAAACAGAGCAGCGATCCTTCAATAACAGGAGAATCGCTGCTCTACTCACTTTTTGTGGTTTTTAAGAATGAAGAGAACTGCCTTCCGCCCTAGAAAATCCACTTTTGGGACAGCCCCTTTTATCAACAGCCCCAAATTACACTTGTCCCTTTTTCTCAGAGAACCGGCATTAGTTAAGTGAATCCAACAGTGTCTTCAATTGCGGGTTGAGCTTCAGCGCATTCAGGATGATCTGTAGAGCTTCTGCGCGCGTGGCGTTGCTCTTTGTATCAAACTTCCCATCTCCTTTGCCGCTTATGATACCAGCTTGTGCTTCAGCTTTGATCTCGTTTGCTGCATAGGAACCCTTCAGGTCATCGAAATTACCTTTGGTGGTATCCTTTGTTAAGGTGTTAAGGTTTAAGATGCGGGATAAAAGGACAACCATTTCCTCGCGGGTAATTGTTTTATCTGGCTTGAACGTAACATCCTCGTAGCCGCTGATAACCCCTGCCTCTGCAAGTTTCTCGATGGCACCTTTCGCCCAGTGGCTACCAACATCTTTAAATGTAACACCAGTATTACTGCCGCTTTTGATATCGAATACCCGACCCAGAATCACTGCAAATTCAGCGCGTGTGATGTCACCATCCGGCTTGAACGTACCATCGTTGTAACCTTCAATCACATGGAGCTTTACAAAAGTATCGATAGTTTTTTCGGCCCAATGCCCTTTCGTATCAGCAAGTTCAAGCTTAACATTAGATTTCTTAGCTTCCTCTACTTTGGACTCGAAGGTATTAACTAAGTTTATTACATTAACAATGCCGCTATTGAATACATCAACTGCTGGTTTCGTAGGTCCAGGTGTCGCTGTTGGCGTTATACTGTCCGCCGGCGAACCACCCGGTGATGGTTGCCTGGATACATCCTCCCGATTCACAGTTACCATATACGTATTGCCAGTACCGTCAGGGGCCGTTACGCTAATCTGAATCAGGTTCGCGCCTACCTGTAAGTTGTTAACTCTATAGGTATACATATTGCCCGTTAGGGAACTGTACACGGCTCCCGAAACGGTAAACGTCGCATGGGAATCTGCTGTGGTAAAAGTAAGGTCGGTGCCGCTTCCGTTAGCGGCGGTGTTCCAGCCTGCGAACGTATAGCCCGTTTTTACCAGCGTTCCGGTATTCCCTAGTACTGTCACCACATCACCCTGCGGATAGCTGTTGCTGTCGGTCGGAACCGTACCGCCGGTGCTGCCGTTTCCGTGATACGTTACGGTGTAGGTCGGATTGGCCGTCCACTTCGCATAGAGAGTGGCATTCGCCGTGCCCATGCTGAAGGTAGCATTCGCTGCGTAGTCGGTGCCGCTTCCGTTAGCAGCGGTGTTCCAGCCTGCGAACGTATAGCCCGTTTTTACCAGGGTTCCAGTGTTCCCAAGCACGGTCACTGTGTTCCCCTGCGGATAGCTGCTATTGTCAGTCGGAACCGCACCGCCGGTGCTGCCGTTTCCGTTATACGTTACGGTGTAGGTCGGATTGGCCGTCCACTTCGCATAGAGAGTGGCATTCGCCGTGCCCATGCTGAAGGCGGCATTCGCCGCATAGTCGGTGCCGCTTCCGTTAGCAGCGGTGTTCCAGCCTGCGAACGTATAGCCTGTCTTCACCAGCGTTCCAGTGTTCCCCAGCACCGTCACGGTGTTCCCCTGCGGATAGCTGTTGCTGTCGGTCGGAACCGTACCGTCAGTGCTGCCGTTTCCGTTGTACGTTACGGTGTAGGTCGGATTGGCCGTCCACTTCGCATAAAGAGTGGCATTCGCCGTGCCCATGCTGAAGGTGGCATTGGCTGTGTAGTCGGTGCCGCTTCCGTTAGCGGCGGTGTTCCAGCCTGTGAACGTATAGCCCGTTTTTACCAGCGTTCCGGTATTCCCTAGTACTGTCACCACATCACCCTGCGGATAGCTGTTGCTGTCGGTCGGAACCGTACCGCCAGTGCTGCCGTTTCCGTTGTACGTTACGGTGTAGGTCGGATTGGCCGTCCACTTCGCATAAAGAGTGGCATTCGCCGTGCCCATGCTGAAGGTGGCATTCGCCGCATAGTCGGTGCCGCTTCCGTTAGCAGCGGTATTCCAGCCTGCGAACGTGTAGCCCGTCTTCACTAGCGTTCCGGTGTTCCCCAGCACCGTCACGGTGTTCCCCTGCGGATAGCCGGTGCTGTCGGTCGGAACCGTACCACCGGTGCTGCCGTTTCCGTTATACGTTACGGTATAGGTCGGATTGGCTGTCCACTTCGCATAGAGGGTGGCATTCGCCGAGCCCATGCTGAAGGTAGCATTCGCTGCATAGTCGGTGCCGCTTCCGTTAGCAGCAGTGTTCCAGCCTGCGAACGTGTAGCCCGACTTCACTAGCGTTCCGGTGTTCCCCAGTACTGTCACCACATCACCCTGCGGATAGCTGTTGCTGTCGGTCGGAACCGTACCGCCAGTGCTGCCGTTTCCGTTATACGTTACGGTGAAGGTCGGATTGGCCGTCCACTTCGCATAGAGAGTGGCATTCGTCGCGCCCATGCTGAAGGTGGCATTCGAAGCGTAGTCGGTGCCGCTTCCGTTAGCAGCGGTATTCCAGCCTGCGAACGTGTAGCCCGTCTTCACTAGCGTTCCGGTGTTCCCCAGTACTGTCACCACATCACCCTGCGGATAGCTGTTGCTGTCGGTCGGAACCGTACCGCCGGTGCTGCCGTTTCCGTTATACGTTACGGTGTAGGTCGGATTGGCTGTCCACTTCGCATAGAGGGTGGCATTCGCCGAGCCCATGCTGAAGGTAGCATTCGCTGCATAGTCGGTGCCGCTTCCGTTAGCAGCAGTGTTCCAGCCTGCGAACGTATAGCCCGACTTCACCAGCGTTCCGGTGTTCCCTAGTACTGTCACCACATCACCCTGCGGATAGCTGTTGCTGTCGGTCGGAACCGTACCGCCAGTGTTGCCGTTTCCGTTGTACGTTACGGTGTAGGTCGGATTGGCCGTCCACTTCGCATAAAGAGTGGCATTCGCCGTGCCCATGCTGAAGGTGGCATTGGCTGTGTAGTCGGTGCCGCTTCCGTTAGCAGCGGTATTCCAGCCTGCGAACGTATAGCCCGACTTCACCAGGGCTCCAGGGTTCCCTAGTACTGTCACCACATCACCCTGCGGATAGCTGTTGCTGTCGGTCGGAACCGTACCACCGGTGCTTCCGTTTCCGTTATACGTTACGGTGTAGGTCGGATTGGCTGTCCACTTCGCATAAAGAGTGGCATTCGCCGTGCCCATGCTGAAGGTAGCATTCGCTGCATAGTCGGTGCCGCTTCCGTTAGCAGCGGTGTTCCAGCCTGCGAACGTATAGCCCGACTTCACCAGCGTTCCGGTGTTCCCTAGTACTGTCACCACATCACCCTGCGGATAGCTGTTGCTGTCGGTCGGAACCGTACCGCCGGTGCTGCCGTTTCCGTTATACGTTACGGTGTAGGTCGGATTGGCTGTCCACTTCGCATAGAGGGTGGCATTTGCCGCGCCCATGCTGAAGGTGGCATTCGCCCCGTAGTCGGTGCCGCTTCCGTTAGCGGCGGTATTCCAGCCTGCGAACGTATAGCCCGACTTCACCAGCGTTCCAGTGTTCCCCAGCACCGTCACGGTGTTCCCCTGCGGATAGCTGTTGCTGTCGGTCGGAACCGTACCGCCGGTACTGCCGTTTCCGTTATACGTTATGGTGTAGGTCGGATTGGCCGTCCACTTCGCATAAAGAGTGGCATTCGCCGATCCCATGCTGAAGGTGGCATTCGCTGTGTAGTCGGTGCCGCTTCCGTTAGCGGCGGTGTTCCAGCCTGCGAACGTATAGCCCGTTTTTACCAGCGTTCCGGTATTCCCTAGTACTGTCACCACATCACCCTGCGGATAGCTGTTGCTGTCGGTCGGAACCGTACCGCCGGTGCTGCCGTTTCCGTGATACGTTACGGTGTAGGTCGGATTGGCCGTCCACTTCGCATAGAGAGTGGCATTCGCCGTGCCCATGCTGAAGGTAGCATTCGCTGCGTAGTCGGTGCCG
>NZ_LVYZ01000100.1:0-4766 GCF_001909095.1 Paenibacillus sp. P46E | reverse complement strand
CACTACTACGGAACGATCCGCCATCTCTCAACCCTTCGGCTTGGTTTTCCCTTTCGGTTATACCGCCCCTACCTTGTTCGCGTTTGCGTCAAGGAGACTATGAGACTTCCCTCAGTTATCTGCACCTTCTGTTCCATCCATCCTGACCCTAATCACGTCGATGAGTCTTGCAGGTCATTTCCCTTTGTGTGTTTTCCTGTAAGATATACGATTTCGTATAGGTTTCCCCGTTTTTACGGCGGGTCACCCAGCATCGCCGCCACCTCTGGTTCACTGCATTCCGGGCTGGACTTTGCCTGTAGGCCCTTCGGATTCTTCCTTACGGAAGACACCCTGCCCTTCCGGCAACCTCCGGTTGCCGGAAGTCTGCTTCGGCTACGGCACTTTAAAGGGTAAAGTCACCGGGTGGATTTGAACCACCTAGATGGTGCGACTGTGAGGCGCACGCAAAAACCCGCTCCGGTCAGACCGGAAGCGGGTTGAATTTTATATGGCAGGGCGGAGCCGCTGCAGATTATACCATGATTTTGCAAATATCGTTGGTGAACTGTACAGGATCGTTCACTTGGAGGCCTTCGATCAGCAGCGCCTGGTTGTATAGCAGATTCGTGTACAGGCCCAGCTTCTCCTTGTCTCCTTCTGCAGCAGCTTTCAGGGATTTGAAGACATCATGATGAATATTGATCTCCAGCACCTTATCCGCCTGTACTTCCTGGCCGTTCGGCATGGCTTTGAGGATTTTCTCCATCTCAATCGTGAGCTCGCCCTCTGTGGACAGGCAGACCGGATGGGACTTCAGCCGCTTGGACGCTTTAACTGCCTTCACTTTGCCGGACAGAATGCCCTGCATTGCTTCGAACAGTTCCTTGTTCTCATTCTCTTCTGCTTCGGATGGCTTGTCCTCTGCATTCTCTTCGATACCCAAGTCGCCGCTGGATACGTTTTTGAATTCCTTTTCCTTATAGGACATGATCATCTTGATCGCGAATTCATCGATATCGTCAGTGAAGTAGAGGATTTCGTAACCCTTGTCCGATACCATTTCAGTCTGCGGCAGCTTCTCGATCCGTTCCACCGATTCCCCGGAAGCATAGTAGATATACTTCTGGTCTTCAGGCATTCTTTCCACATATTCGGCCAGTGTAACCTGTTTCTTCTCTTTGGAAGAGTAGAACATCAGCAGATCCTGTAGGGTTTCTTTTTCCATACCATAGTCATTGTAGACCCCGAACTTCAGCTGTCTGCCAAACGAAGTGTAGAACTTCTCATATTGCTCTCTCTCATCCTTCAGCAGGCTCAGAAGCTGGCTCTTGATCTTGCTCTTAATGTTCTTGGCAATCAGCGTCAGCTGACGGTCATGCTGCAGCATCTCGCGGGAGATGTTCAGTGACAGATCCTCGGAATCTACCATCCCTTTGACGAAGCTGAAATAATCCGGCAGCAAATCTGCACATTTGTTCATGATCAGCACGCCGTTGGAATAGAGCTCCAGGCCTTTTTCATATTCCTTGGTGTAATAGTCGAACGGTGTGTTCTCCGGAATGAACAGGATAGCATTATAGACCACCGCGCCGTCGGCACTGATGTGGATATGCTTGAGCGGCTTGTCGAAGCCGTAGCGTTTCTCTGTGTAAAAGTTATTGTAATCCTCGTCAGTCAGCTCATTTTTGTTCTTGCGCCAGATCGGCACCATGCTGTTGACGGTTTGCTCTTCCTTCGTTTCCTCGAACTCCCCTTCGCTGCCTTCCTTCGGCTTGCTGCCGGTGATGTCCATCTTAATCGGGAAACGGATGAAGTCAGAATATTTCTTGATGATCGATTTCAGACGGTATTCTTCCAGGAACTCGTCGTAATTGTCTTCCTCTGTATTCGCTTTGATCTTGAGTGTAATTTCGGTTCCTACCGAGTCCTTCTCCGCAGGCTCAATGGTATAACCGTCAGCTCCCTGGGACTCCCACTTGAAGGCCTGCTCGCTGCCCAGCGCCTTACTGATTACAGTCACATCGTCTGCCACCATAAAAGCGGAATAGAAGCCAACCCCGAACTGTCCGATGATGTTGTGGCCGTCCTTTGCTTCATTATCCTTCTTAAAAGCAAACGACCCGCTATTCGCGATAATCCCCAGGTTGTTCTCCAGCTCTTCCTGGGTCATCCCGATGCCTGTATCGGAGATCGTTAGTGTACGGCTCTCCTTGTCCGCAGTCACTTTAATGTAATAATCCTCTTTATTGAACACCAGACCTTCGTCGGCCAATGCTTTGTAATAGATTTTGTCAATGGCATCGCTTGCATTCGAAATCAGTTCCCGCAGAAAAATCTCACGCTGCGTATAGATGGAGTTAATCATCATTTCCAGCAATCTTTTGGATTCAGCTTTAAACTCTTTTTTAGCCATGAATAAGTAAATCTCCTTTCAAAAATAACCTCATATAGTGTCCGGATGATTAGCACTCCATTGCGAGGAGTGCTAACACTTCCTTTTATATACCATATTCCCGTTTTTGATGTCAATATATTGCTGTAAATACTTAGCTAGCGGACCGAGAATCCGTCCAATATATGTTTCCAGAGTTCATCATTATCGTGAAACTCATCTGGCACTTTCGGGATTTGCAAGGCGCACACATTCTGAAAAGGCCATGGAGTTTCAACCATACGGCCTACCGGAGCATGATTAATCACTAGCAAGTTGAATTCACCGGGGACCAACTGTTGTAGAACATCCAGCAGTTCCGCCGTTTCATGTATAGTTCCTTCAGTACGGATAAATAAAATTCGGTTAGCATTCTTAAGGGTATCCAGAAACCGTGGCACACGCCGGCTAACTTTCTCTCTAAGCTCCGGGTAGGTCACAAGTTGAACGGGTGTATTCTGATTCAGCGGAAAGTCATGGTGAGAGAAGATATAGTATGCAGCATCCCGCACAATATAACACCCAGCCTTGTCATTGATACCCGTAATCGCCAGATTTGGGAACTCCATATAATTCATAAACCGGTTCCTTAAAAGATGGCTTACCCCTGACAATGCAGGTGACTCCACCCAGTCCAGAACGCCTCCGATCTTCCTGAGCATATGACGTGATAATTGATCCGCAGGTAAGCAATTCGCCCCTAAACTAAAGATGACATCGTAAGAACCTTTGATCTGATATAAGTTCATATCCAATCCCCTCCTGCATCATTTACTATATTTAATTACTCACAGAGAAAAGGGTTTGGACTGTCCGGCCTATATTCAGGCGAATTAGTCAGATATGCAGGTCATGCACCCCAAATCTCACATACAATAATTTTAGAAAAGAAGATGGGCGGTGTAGATAGTGACCAAAATATCCGTTCTTATGCCAGTTTTTAATATGGCCCCCTATATTGAAGAATCTATTTGCAGTATTTTAACTCAAACGTATACTGATTTCGAATTACTAATTATGGATGACGGATCTACGGATGGGACCTTAGATATTATTAGAAAATTTGATGACCGTAGAATTAAATTGATTACACATTCAAGCAATATTGGATTAATCGAGACGTTAAATCAAGGCATCGATTTATGTACAGGGGAGTATATTGCCCGTATGGATGGAGATGATATCGCTTTGCCTCACCGCTTTGAACGCCAAGTGAATTACATGGACATCCATCAGGACTGCGGCGTTTGCGGCTCTCAGGTTTATTTGTTAGGTTTAGATGCTATTACCACGAAACCGTTACATCATGAGGAGATCAGATGCTGGCAGTTATTCCAATGTACGATTGTGCATCCAACGGTGATGATCCGCAAATCCGTACTAGAGGACCATGGGATCAAGTATTTGAACTATGTTCATGCTGAAGATTACGAAATATGGAACCGATTATCGGCAGTTACACAGGTGGTTAATCTCCCTGAAGTGTTGCTTATGTACAGACAACATTCCAATCAAATTTCCAATAATTTCCAACAAGCGCAAGTCATACAATCAGAACGCATCCGCAGAGATCAATTACGTCTGCTCGACATTGAACCTACCGCTGAGGAGTACCAGACTCACTTGGATTTTTGCAATTTTAGAATACGGGTGCATGAACCTGCTCATTACTATACATGCTTGGCATGGGCTCACAAGATTTTGGAAGGCAATTTACGCAGGCAAAAATATGATCACGAAACCCTAAATTCAGTATTATCGCAGTGTTTCAGTCTATCCAGATATTAAGCCAGAGAAGACAAAAAGGGGCTGTCCCAAAAGTAGTTTTCTACGAGTAGAGACAAACCCTTCTCATTTTCAAAACCGTAAAAAGGTCAAAAGAGCAACGATTCTCCCGTCACTGGAGAAATGTTGCTCTTTGTTTTTGGTCATTTGCAGCTTGCTTCAAGAGATTGTGGGCAAGGCAAAGCCAACCGACCTCAAGCGTCACTTTTTCCATGCCGCGAAGCAGAAAGCGCCGGAAGCCCCGGTTATTTTTCAGTTGTCCAAATACACTTTCCGGTTCCGTCATTCGGCGTACGGCCAGTCCGTAACCTTCCTCACTTCGCAAGATCTCCCGAGCCTGCTTTTGGTAACGCAGTCGTTCCAAACTAACAACCACTTCCCGATCTCCGGCTGCCTTCGTGCAGCGTTCCTTCAGCGGACAGCCCTCGCAGCTCTGACTTCGGTAATGACGTTTGTAAATTTCATATCCACTCTGTGAGACTTCCTTGCTTTCTCTGCGGAAATGCAGCATTTTCCCGGCGAGGCACGTCCAGTTATCCTCAGCTGCATTGTATGTCCAGTTCTCGAT